>JAUIJG010000063.1 GCA_030431355.1 bacterium | reverse complement strand
ATTCCACAATCGCAATTTCCACTTATCTAGTGGCATTTGTTCTCGGACCGATTCATTCATCTGATCCTGTTTTCGTTAACGGCGTTGAAATTCGAGTCTGGTCGAAAGTGTCGGATGAAAAGAAGAGACGAAAACTCTCGGAATTCGCTCTGGGAGCCGCTACTTTTGCGATTAATTTCTATGAGGACTATTTTGCCATCAAATATCCAGGCGACAAAATTGATCTGATTGCCCTCCCCGACTTTCCCATCGGTGCAATGGAGAATATGGACTGTATAACTTTCAGGGAAGACGCTCTACTAATAAATCCGGAGGACACCACGAGATCAAGCCTGGTCAGAGTGGCAGAGATTGTCATGCATGAACTTGCTCATATGTGGTTCGGCAATCTGGTAACCATGAATTGGTGGAATGGATTGTGGTTAAAAGAATCTTTTGCTACTTTCATGGCCAATCTTTGCCTGGACAGTTGGAAGCCTGAATGGCACGTGTGGACCTCCTTTGCTACAACAAGACTGGCGGCGATGTCCCTGGATTCCCTGGAGAGCACGCATCCTATTGAGTCCTCAGTCGGCCATCCCGATGAAGCCACCGAAATGTTCGATATGATCTCTTACAACAAGGGTTGCTCAGTCCTTTATCAGTTGCATGAACTAATTGGTGCCGATACATTTCGACGCGGTTGCGAAATCTATCTTGAAAGGTACCAGGGAAAGAGTACGGATACGCACTGTTTATGGGATGCACTGGCAGAAGCTTGCTCGCAGGCATCAGTATCTCATCCGGTATCAGAATTGATGCATGACTGGGTCTTCCAGGATGGTCATCCGATTCTTAAAGTGACCCGCGGTGGCCCATCGCCTTTTCTAGAGATCGAGCAGAAAAGATTTATTCTATTTCATAGTGAATCCGGAAACGACTCCGGAGAACGCAGCTCAGTATCAGAGAGAGCAACTAACAATTCGGATTGTGTTGATGATGATACCTCCAACGGTACTAAAACCAAGTGGCGTATTCCGCTCTTTTTGAGAACCTACAGAGAGGGAAATGTCAGGAACAAGTATCAGACTATTTCTGCAGAAAAGGAGCGGATTTACATCCCGGCGGACCTCGATCATTTTATGCTCAATGCCGATGGAGCGGGATTCTACAGGGTAGTCTATTCACCTGAAATTTATCGTGAGCTTGAGGCAAAACTATTCAGTCATGTCTCTCATATTGAGCGTTTCAACCTGGTCAACGATCTTTGGATGGCTTGCCTTGCCGATGAATACGAAGTCACCATTTTTCTGGAGTTTTTGCGTCATTACCAGCATGATTCGGAACCACAAATCTGGCTGTTTATCCAATCAGTGTGTTCGCAATTGAGAAGACTTCTGGATTCCCAGGATTCTATATCGGGCTTTAAAAACTACGCCAGGGAGTTGACGAGCATCAACCTGAACGAGCTAGGTTTAACCACAAGAGAGGATGACACCCAGGTGGACAAAGAGCTACGTGCGGTCACCTTGAGCATCAATGGCAATCTAGCTGAAGATTCCCATACAAGAGAACAAGCATGGATACTCTACAACAAAGTCCTATCCTCGGAGATTTCCCTGGATCCAGAATTAAAGGCTGAGCTGGTGAAACTGGTGGCCAGCAATGGTGATGAGGAACTATACGATAAATTCCTTTCCCTCGCCGCCTCTGCGGAATCCCCCCAGGAATCCAGTCGATTCACCTATGCCCTGGCCCAATTTCAAAATCGGACTCTGGTTGAAAGAACCCTGACCCACTGCCTGGACAACACCATCAGGTCGCAGGATGCACCATTTTTGATATCACGCATACTGAACTCCGCTTTCAATTCAGATCTTGCCTGGTCCTTCATCAAAGAGAATTTTTCCCACATAAACTCCCACTATCCCCCTATCTCCGTAAGGAAAATGTGTTCTCAACTGATGCATCTTGACAGAGACGATACAGTATCGGATATAGTCAATTTTTTTAGCGCCCAATCAATTTCTGTCGGCGATAAGAGCCACAACAATAGCGGCAATAAAGGCGGCAATAGATCTGTTCAACAAATGATCGAGAGCCTCCTTGCTAATCAAAGATTTCGTTCAAGAAACAGCGACAAACTGGAGACATTTTTCAGCCAGCTTTCATGACCAGGTAAATCGTTCTGATTAATCAAAAGCTCTGCCTAATGCTCTGAATCATCGACGCTCCATGAGCTAAAATACTCACCTTCTACTCCCAACTGGAGTCTAGCCAATGGAATCCCCTTTGAAAGGACTGAAAGTCCTCGATTTTACCCATCTGTTGCCGGGTCAGATTAGCGCCGCTCTCCTCTCCGACCTGGGCACCGACATCGTTCATATAGACGCGCCGAACAAAGCCAGCCTTTCCCACAAACTTCCACCGATAGTGGAGGGTGAAAGCCTCTATTTCTGGGTTTTGCATAAACGAAAATCCAGTCTCACAATCAATTTGAAAGAACCAAAAGGCAAAGAGGTGGTTGAGCGTTTGATCAAAGGAGCGGATATTCTACTGGAGAACTTCAGACCAGGGGTGATGGAGAGACTGGGTCTGGATTATGAAAAGGCCAAAGAGCTGAACGACAGACTTATCTATTGCTCTATCTCAGGATACGGCCAGGAATCCGAAGATAGACACCGGGCAGCCCATGATCTTAACCTTATCGCCGAGTCAGGCATTTTGAATCTCAGCCGCAGGAATGGGGAGCGCCCAATTCTACCTCCCATTCCTATTTCGGATTACATGTCGGGAATGCTTGCCGTTATCTCAATTTTGAGCGCGATCTATCAGAGAGACAGAACGGGATCAGGGCAATATCTGGACATTGCCATGCTTGATTCTGCTCTTTCAAGCTTGAATGTTCTATCGGCCATGGCTCTCTATACCGAAAAAGAGCCTGAGGAAGGGGGTTTCGCCTACCCTAGAGAACTGCACAATTACAATGTCTATCGAACTTCAGACGACAGATTCCTTGCTGTCGCTTCACTGGAGCCGGCGTTTCACAAAGAGTTTTTGACGGTAATTTGTCGCCTGGATCTTCTCGACAGCGATCTATCGGATGAAGAGTTAACCGAAGAGCTGACTGCCGAAATAGCAAAGAAAAGTCTAGCCCAATGGGGAGAACTATTCGCGGATTCAAATTGTTGCGTCTCTCCGGTCAATACCATCACCGAAGCTCTGGAAAAATTCCCTCTGGATGCCAGGGATATGCTCCACACCCTCGAGCATCCTTTTCTGGGGACGATACCCCAGGTGACATTTCCTATCAGCAAAGCGCTCAGGGATTCTTCCAGAGATCGATTCTGCGTCGAGAACTCGGACCAGAGTTATAGCCGCCTTTTAGAGAGCGGGTACTCTAAAAAAGATATTCAAGAGCTCAAGGAAGCAGGAATTATAAGTCTCTATATATCTAACTAGAGAAATATATTCTCGAAATGGGCACAAATTAAGGAAGGAGACTCGAGCGAAACGCATGACCGGAAGCCATATCAAACAAACCAGAGAGCAATCGGACAAATCAGACCTGAGACTGGGTCAGGTTCTGATTGATCTTAATATGGTCACTCGCATGCAGTTGGAACAGGCGCTTCAAGTAGCCCAGGAACTGGGACTACCGGTAGGGCGAGTACTGGTCATGTACGGCATAGTCTCGGAGAGAAACCTCCAGGCAACTGTTCAACTACAGTCTCTACTCAAAGACGAACTTCTTGATATAACCACAGCCAAGCGGATTGCCGCTTGTATGGTGGGTGCGAATATCTCCTTTGACGAAGCCGTGAAAAAGGTGGGCTGGAATCGACCAGAGGCATCCGGGTCGAATAAGCTGGGTGAGCTGCTTCAACTGGCAGGTTTTGTCACCCAGGACCAGCTTGAAGACTCTCTTCTCAAGAGCAAAAGTTCAGGTGTACCTTTCGGAAGGATACTGGTGTTAAACGGCGTCCTCACAGAATCTCTTCTCTCTTCAGCTCTCAATGCTCAGATACTGGTCAGAGACAATAAAGTAACCAAAGAGCAGGCTGTTCGCGGGCTCAAGGCTGCAAGGCAACGGCAGATCGCCGTGGAGTTACCCCTTATCGAAAGCGGTTATTACAGACTTCCTGTCAGACATACCATTCGACTGGGTGAACTGCTTGTACTTGCCGGATTGATGACTGAAAACGACCTCATGTACGCCATCGAGATCGGTCTTCTCAACCAGAAACCCATTGGGCAGGTCTTGATCGAGCTGCAATATATTCCTAAAGACGTACTCGATTCGGCCCTGGAGCTGCAGGAGATGGTGGCAAAAGGGGAGGCCAATCCGATTTGGGCGGCCAGTCGTCTCACCGAGATTCATCACTACGGTAGCAAAAAAGAACCGGTCAAACAGGCACCACCACCAACTAGAGAGCTTAAGAAAGAGCCCGTCGATATCTCCGTCTCCTTGAGACAGTTCATGTCCCTCGTCGGTGTGGTGAGCGAATCGGATATCAAACGAGCTATCGACGTGGGCGTCGAGAATCCCCATATTCTAGGACGAATGCTCCTTTTAGCTGGAGTGATCGACGAATCCACATTGAAATCTGCTCTCCGTTGCTATTCTCTAATCAGAGAAGGAATTCTCGATACCGAGCAGGCTTTCATCGCTTTCAACTACAGCCAACAGTCAAGTATCAGCGTGGACGACGCCCTGCAAGAACTTGGCGTAGTCAGTGGCGGCTAAACAAAAAGAAAACGGGTCACCTTATATGGTGACCCGCCAGTAAATCAATTAGATGGGAAATTAGCCCATGTTTTTGATTATCTGATCAGCGAATTCGCTGGTTTTGACCTTCTTAGCTCCATCCATAAGACGCTCAAGATCGTAGGTTACGACTTTCTCGAGAATGGTCTTACCGAACGCATCATGAATGAGGTCGGTGGCTTCTGTCCAACCGAGGTACTCGAACATGAGAGCTCCGGAAAGAATTACCGAACCAGGATTGATCACATCTTTGTCAGCGTACTTGGGAGCGGTTCCGTGGGTAGCTTCAAAGATTGCGCAATTGTCACCGATGTTGGCTCCAGGAGCGATTCCCAGTCCACCAACTTGAGCGGCGCAGGCATCGGAGAGATAGTCGCCGTTCAGATTAGTGGTGGCAAGAACGGAATATTCATTCGGTCTGGTCAGCACTTGCTGGAACATGGAGTCAGCGATCCTATCTTTGATTACGATTTTGCCTTCAGGAGCTTTGCCGTTGTGGTCATCCCAGAGCTTCTCTTCAGAGATGGTTTTGGCGGCGAACTCTTCTTCAGCCAACTCATAGCCCCAGTCACGAAAAGCACCTTCGGTGAACTTCATGATGTTGCCTTTGTGCACGAGAGTGACGGACTCTTTTCCGCGCTGAATGGCGTATTCAACCGCACGTCTCACCAGGCGCTGGGAGCCGGTTTTAGATATGGGCTTGATGCCGATACCGGAGTCAGGTCTGATCTTTTTGCCTTCTGCCATGCTTTCGATGACTTCGATAAGCTTTTTCACTTCAGGCGAACCGGAAGGAAACTCGATTCCGGAATACACATCTTCAGTATTTTCACGGAAGATGACAACGTCAAGTTTCTCAGGAGCCACTACAGGTGATGGTACACCTTTGAAGTAACGCACAGGCCTTACGCATGCGTAGAGATCAAAAATTTGGCGAAGACTGACGTTAAGGCTTCTGATTCCTCCGCCAACAGGTGTTGTCAGAGGACCTTTAATTCCTACGCCGAACTCTTTCAGGGCATCCAGTGTGTCTTTAGGCAGCCACTCTTTGAACTCGTCATGAGCTTTCTCGCCGGCAAACACTTCATACCAGGCAACTTTCTTGCTGTCGCCGTAAGCTTTTTCCACCGCAGCGTCAAAAACACGTTTGCTCGCTTTCCAAATGTCACGGCCAATTCCATCTCCTTCGATAAAAGGAATGATGGGATGGTCGGGAGTAACAGGCTTGCCGTCCTTAAAGGTGATCTTTTCACCCTGGGGAACTTTCAAGCCGTTATAAGTCTTATCGATTACTTGACCCATTATTTCTTCACCCTGTTTCAAAACTAAAAGTTGTTAATTGAAAAGCACCCTGAAACGAGGTTTCAAAGAACTCTCCTGGAAGGTCTGTCGTCAAGGACTGACCTCCAAATCGCCTTCAAGAATACCAGCAAACGTATATAGATAAGGAAACGATCATGAAATACTAAGAGTGCGGTTAATCACTTGGCAGCCTTCCCGCTTACACAAGACACTTATCTCTATCAAAAACCTTGCTCTTTGCATCATCCAGACACCCTGGCAGCAGAACTTCCGGTCAACTAGAATTGTTGCCGCCAAAAGAAGAAGAAACAATAGGAAGGGCAGCAATGAACCTGAATACTTCGCTACTAAGAGCAGTCTCCCTCTTTCCGGATAGAGAAGCAGTTAGCGATGACAAACGAAAGCTTACTTATCATGAACTTGGTCAGAGAGTCGGTTCACTGGTTGAGTTTTTCAATTCCCTCGGTCTTAAAAAAGGCGATGTTGTTGCCTGCCTGGCGCCGAACTGTTATGAATTTCTTGAACTATATTACGGCTGCGCCT
Organism: bacterium; assembly: GCA_030431355.1. The sequence continues at coordinate 10,030 of JAUIJG010000063.1, read as the reverse complement.
TCAGCGGCACCGTACTCAATCCCCTGAACTATCGACTCAATCCTTCGGAGATAAAAACAATTCTCGAAGATTCCGAAGCCAGGGTACTTGTGGCCCACAGCGATTTTAAATCCATAGCCCTGGAAGCATTGGAAGAGTTGGGAGCAAGAGCAAAAGAGATCCAGGTACTTTGGCTGGGCTCGGTGCAAGAGCTTGAACCCGCCGGCTCCCTGAAGTATGAACCGGCGGTATTAAGCAAGTGGGGTGCAGGTCTGCCTGACATAGAATGCGATCCCGAGGACCTGGCACAACTCTATTACACAAGCGGCACCACAGGCAGCTCAAAAGGGGTGATGTTGACCCATCTCAATGTTGCCTCAAATGCCCTGACCGCTATAGCAGATCTTAATCTGGACGGTTCCGATGTATGGGCCCATATAGCTCCCATGTTTCATCTAGTCGATGCCTGGTCGGTCTGGTCCATCACATGGCTGGGTGGCAAACATACTTTCTTGCCCTATTTCAAAGCCGAAAGTGTAATGAAATTGATAGAGAGAGAGTCGGTGACAAGAACCGCTCTTGTTCCCACAATGCTGGGGGCGCTTATCAATTCGGGAAATACCTGGGAGTATTCTTATAGTAGCCTGAGAACAATCATGACGGCAGGGTCGCCTGTGGCACCGGATATGGTTAGACAGGTCAACGACATTTTTCAATGCGATTTTGTTCAATTTTATGGAATGACGGAAACCAGCCCATTTCTAACAGTCTCGGTCCCTTATCCCGCCGACCAGAGCAAACCGGGAAGAATTCTCCACGAGATCAAAGCAAAGACCGGAAGACCTGTGATCGGTTGTGAAGTCAAAGTGGTGGATGAAGAAGGCAACCCCGTAGCCCGGAACAATGAACAGGTAGGAGAGATAGTCGCCCGCGGTCCTAATGTGACCAGAGGCTACTGGAAGCAACCTGAGATAACGGCCATGACCATAAAGAATGGCTGGATTCATACCGGAGACCTGGCTGTAATTGACGAAGCCGGTTATATAAACATCGTCGACCGAAAGAAAGACATGATAATCACCGGCGGAGAGAATGTCTATTCCACTGAAGTCGAACATGTTCTTTATGATCATCCTTCAGTAGTAGAGTGCGCGGTTATAGGCATTCCCCACGAAAAATGGGGCGAGTTGATCAAAGCCTTTGTCAAATTGAAGGATGCTGGAGCCGTAAGCCAACAAGAGCTGATTGATTTCGTCAAACAAAAACTAGCTAGCTACAAGGCACCAAAAGAGATTGAGTTCGTTGAAGAGTTGCCGAAAACAGGTAGCGGCAAAATCTACAAGAAGCAATTGCGCGATATTTCCTGGGAAGGTCAATCTAAGAAGGTGCACTGAATTTGAATTCTGAATCAGGCACCACAATTTATCCTGACTGTCACAACAGTAAACATTCAGATAACAAAGTTCATATTTTCGCAATCTTTTGCTTCATTCGGTGACGAAACCTTAAGATCCGTTCTTGGTCTCACCCGGGGGAGCTCTGTCCCCGTGGAGTTGATGCTTTCACAGCATGGATCTCTCCATGAGCAATACCATATATGACACCGCAAACAGTTTCAATTTCCCGTTAAATACCACGGAAATATTGCTCTTTTCTAAGATTTGCATGCCCTTTTAACTTGACCTCTCCCGAAATTGCACAATAATTGGCATTGTGCTTCCGATATGGAAGCTTCGAATCATCCATCCACAAAAAAATCTCAAAGAGTAAAAGGTTGAATCATGGACACTGCATACTTCAATACAGAACTCAAAGACGCCTTCGCCTGCAAAACCGACAGCTGGCAAGAAGAAATTTGGTATGAAGGTGCCGACTAAACCTTATTGCAATCGACATCAATTAAATAAGTGAAAAAACAGTTCGACGCACTCCTAGTTGTATCTTTTGGCGGTCCGGAAGGAATGGAAGATGTAATCCCATTCCTGAAGAATGCTGGCGGTGGCAAAACACTATGAACAGTTTGGTGGCATAAGCCCCATTAATCAGCAAGTGCGAGAACTGATAACCGCTCTGGAAACTGTCCTGAAAGAAGAAGGACCGGATCTTCCTATCTACTGGGGCAACCGAAATTGGCACCCCATGCTGGAAGATACCCTGAAGCAGATGGTCGACGATGGCATTAAAAATGCCCTTTATTTTGTCACCGCTGCCTATGGTTCTTACTCCAGTTGTAGGCAGTACAGAGAGAATGTGGAAGAAGCGCTGAAGCCCCTGGGCGACAGCGCTTTATCGCTCGAGAAGATAAGACTCTATTTTAACCATCCAGGCTTTCTGGGAGCCAACAGAGAGCATCTCAAAGAGGCTCTTGGTAATTTCTCCACGGACGAAGTGGAAAACCTGAAAGTTCTCTTTTCGGCCCATAGTATTCCTGAATCCATGTCCGAGCGCTGCCGATATGTGGAGCAACTACAAGAGACAGCATCGATTATTGCCGGAGAAGCGGGAGTGGATAGCTTTGAGCTTGTTTATCAGAGCCGTTCCGGTCCCCCTAATCAACCCTGGTTGGAGCCGGATATCTTAGATCGAATGAAGAGCCTGAAAGAAGAAGGAATAGTCAACATAATTGTTTTGCCTGTAGGCTTTATCAGTGACCACATGGAAGTAATCTACGACCTGGACACAGAAGCAAGGGCGCTGGCGGAAGAGCTGAACATAAAGTATGTGAGAGCCAAAACAGTCGGTACCCACCCCCTTTTTGTCGCCGGAATAAGAGAATTGATATTAGAGAAGTCCGAAGGCAAAGAGCCTTTGTATATGGGAGATCTCGGTCTTGTGGAAGATCAATGCAGCACGGAATGCTGCAAGCCTGCTCCAAGACCGGCGATGCCAGGACACAGAAGTTCTAGCTAAAGGTTTTAAGAACCAAATATAGAGCTTAGAAGAGAACAGAAATTTCTATCTCCAACCACCACAGACAGTGCCAGGAGATTGTCGACCTAACGCTTAAATTTGCCGAACAGTCCGCCGAGAAATCCCTTACCGTTCTCCTGGGGCTCGGGCTGTTCCACAGCGGCACTATCTTCTTCCACTACAAAATCCGGCGGAGTGGACTCGAGAGCATCGCTGAATGCCATTCCGGTTCGTTTGCAAGCCTGCAATACTTTCACAAGATGCGGTTCTGAAATGATGCCTTTCTCAACGAGCTTTTGACCTTGCATGATCGAATCAAGCAGCTTCTTGTCCACAAGGTCTTTAGATAGAATCACTTCGCCGATGGATATTTGCAGTTGTCCGGCGGTAACTTCCGCCCTGCTCAGTTCATCGGGTTCAAGCAGCCTGGATTTGATAATCAAATGCAGCACGTCATTTACAGCCTTGATCTCTTCGGCTTTGTGAGTCTTCTCATTCATGACCACTTCAACAGGTACGCCCCGGGTATTGGCCTGCCTGAGAATTTCCGATGCCTGAAGGGTATTTAGCTGTCCGTCATTGACAAGCTTTTGCAGTTTGAGACTTTCATCAAGGGCCGACGGTGAGATCATTCCGGACTGGACCAGAACCTGCCCCACAGGTTGATTCTCCACCAGACCTTTCTCAATAGCAGAAACTTTGTCTGACTCACTCACCAGACCGGCCTGGGATAGCAATTCTCCAACCTTCAATTTAGCCTCCGGCATGGAGAAATTGCCTGTTTCTGAAAGAGACTTTTCGATGGACTGGTGCTTCTGTTTGGCCTGGGCCAGACCGGCCACGGCTTGCTCATAGCTGACCTTGCCGTCACGGACGAGCACCTGGGCAGTAAGGGCGTTGGCGAGAATATGGGATGAAATTGCCCGGGCCAGAACAAGACATCGACCGAGGGGAAGATTATTCTCCTCGCTCTGCCTGAGACATTGGTCCAGGACTTCTTTACTGACCAGACCGGCGTCCATAAGCAGATTGCCCAACTCCCCGGAAGGCACCATATCCCTTGCTTCCGGAGGTTGATAGCCAAGACGTCTGAAAGCATCATCCAGATTGAGGCGTCCTTTGATACAGACGTTCAATACCCTCACCCCAAACTCAGCAGAGATGAGGTTATCGCGGATCATGGACTGAACTTCAATGGCGGCTAACAAATCTCGCTCACTGAGCTCTCCGATGGTCATCAAAACACGACCAACCGGGGTGCTCGACTTCTTCGCTACTTGCAGGGCTTCCATCAAAACTTCCTGCCGAATAACACCGGCAGCTACCAGAAGCTCTCCAATCCGCTTAGGTCCAGCCCTTCTCTCTCTTGCAATCTCCATAGATGCCCAAGCTACCCTGGCTTATAGCCATCAAATCTACGCCAACGAAACCATTAATTAGATCATTAAGGTATCAATTTTGATATTCCCGAACTGGCGGGAAATAACTCCTCTTTTCGGCAGAATCCCTCACTATGTGGAGATTCCATACGCCGTTGAGTAAGTGTGACCATTACGACCACACTTACTCAAAAGAAAGAGCCAAATTTCTCTGGGTTTTACTCCAGGACGGTCAGGACCTAGTAGTTGTCGTCGTAGGGAACAACAAATCCTTTGCCCTGGAAGATCATGCTATGACTTCCACTATGTGGGCTAGGATATCCGACAAACCCATGGTGTATGCCGTAGGTTGTGCCGTGGCCAACGCCGTATAGGGCACCTGCGACCATACCGATGGGGGCACCTACCAGAGAACCTGCGACGAGTTCATAAGGCCCGTCTTCGTTACCCAGGTTACGAGCTACCATTTTAGCTCCACCGATGGTTCCTTTTACAGAATCCTGGAATGTTGCCGTTGGGATGTCCCATGCTGTGGTAGTGATCATACTAAGTACACGCATTGGGAAATACCAAAGTTCGTAATAAACTCTTGCAGACTCAGGTCGCTCGGGATAAGCAAAGCTTGGCGCCGCCATTGAAAGGAGCATTCCTGCTGCAATGAGTGATGTTAACAGCTTCTTATGCATTTAATTTCACCATTCTTCCTAGAAATTACGCTTATTAATGTGGGTTACTTCTCTTCCATGGTGATATAGGACCAGCGACTAAACGGCTTTTCCCAACCTTTTTTAAATCCATGGAAGAATCCACGGTAAACGCCATGGGCGCCACCAAGTACCATTCCTGTGGAACCACCGATCGGAACGGCAGCAGCGATTTGTCCAGCGCCTTCTTCGTCGCCAAACTTACCAGCCACATGCTGAGTTCCTTTTAGGAACCAGTGATATCCATCATCAATAGGACCGCTAACTCCACCGGATACTAAAGCTCCGGACAGCGCACCCGCGGTTCTCATCGGTGCTTGCAATAACCACATAATAGGCTTTGCTTCGTAGTCGAGTGCCATCGCAGGCGCTGTGGCAGATGCCATCATAGCCATTGAGAGGACTATTCGACCAAGAGTCTTATTTTTCATTTTTCCCCCACTTTCCAGTGATGTCCCGGTTATGCCAAGAATTGGCTCTTCCTTAGCGAAAACGCAGGTGTGTACTAGTCTTCTTCAAGAACAATATAGGATTCAGTGCTGAAAGGTTTTTCCCAACCAGTGGTCATACCGTGGGTGCCACCTCTGATGGCGCCGTAAGGAATTCCCCAGAGAAATCCGGTGGGAATACCAATGATAGAACTTACTACCAATTGATCAAATCTTGCTCCGCCGGTCGTACCACCACCAAAAGCTTCGACCAAGTACTGAGTAGTCTTGAGCGGGCAGTTGTAAAGTGAGTGGTAAAGAATACCTTCCGGAACATCTACGATGGTAGCTGTCGTTGAACCGAGCAAGCTGCCAACAGCACCTAGAGGAGTGCTGTCATCTGCCATTGCAGGTGCAGAAATGCTGGCGGACAACAAACCTGCTGTCATCAGTGCTAATAACTTCTTTTTCATTGTTTCTCCAATTTTGGCCCTCGAGGATGGTAGCTTAGCAACCACCCTCTCGTAATACAACCATAATTAGTCCGATGCTAACTTTCTGTGATTATTCATCTTTGAAAGTAAAGGCGTCTTTGCTGAAAGGCTGTTCGAAACCAGTTTTCATTCCGTGCCAACCGCCATCAAATACACCGTATGCACCACCACCAACAAGACCCCAAGGTCCGCCGACGATACCGCCGACTACTTGATGAGGTGTACCATCTTCATCTCCTAACTTATCGGCAACCCATTTGGTAGCCATAATGGAACCCCTGGTACCATCCTTGACCATACCCAGGGGTACGCCAACGACAGTGCCTACGCTGGAGCCGACAAGTCTTACAGGCAGAAATACGATCTGTCTGAAGGTGTCTTCATCAGCGTGGGACGGAGCGGCCATTGTGCCAACCATAGCGGCGGCGATAAGGAAAGAGGACGCTAATTTTTTAAGCATGCGCTTCTCCATCTTCTAGTAACCAATCGACCAATGTCCAAGACCACCCGGCCCCAGACAACCACAATTGTACCCATTTTCAAATATTGGTCTATAACCAATATGTTGATTTTTGTAGTAGAAAAGTTCAAACACTGATTCTACCTGCCATTCCACGTATGTTGTCACTTGTAAAAAGTTTGTTTTCTTGGAAACCGCTTTTCAAGGGATATATCCAACCCATCTTGGAAGCACATACGTTTGAATGTCATGATAGCAAGCGGATTCTCTTGACTATCCCTTATTGAAGTTGGCAAGAGGAAGTTTAAGAAGTGCCACTGAAGAAGACTGCATATCTGGTGGCATCGCAATATTCTGCCGAAATCGGCACCATATGCGCTTTCACAGAAGCCTGAACAAATTCACTGCCGAATTTATTGAAATTCAATTTTGAAAAATATTTTGCTGAGCGGCGAATCGACCGGATTCTTTATCAGAAAAGGAAAATTTATAAGCCCCTGCTTAACACAAGGTTCTCAGTTCGGGCTTGTATGACCGATATGCTCGGTTCTATGCCAGGTAGATGCTTTCTTGCCGAAGAGTATCTGACCGAACGAGATGACGATACAGGGCACCCAGTGAGCGTACACATAGACGATAACGGCGATGCTATGGAAGAGCGCTCTCCAGAAGGGAAGCTTCCTGTAGATGCGTATAGAGACAAAGAAATTGACCTGGGATATCCAGAAAACAGCAATTGCTATCAGAGCTAAAAAGCTACCGTATGTAGGGACACCGGTTGAGAATCTGACAATTTCCGAACTGAGTTCGAGAAGCATTAATGCCGGTACCACAAAGTAAACAGTGAAAGCCAAAGTATCTATGCGCTCAACAAGAGATAGGCGGGTCGGAGAGTTGAGCGGAAAAATATAATCTAAATAACGACGGATACTTCCTTCGGCCCAGCGTCTTCTCTGACGCAGCAAAGCTGAAAAGCTTGTAACCCCTTCTTCAAATACATGGGCATCCGGGCAAAACTTGATGTCCCAGTTGCTCACAAGCAGCCTCATGCTCAGATCAAGATCGTCGGTAAGGGTTTTGTTATTCCAGCCGCCGACGTCTATAAGAGCCTGGCGCTTGATCATTTCACCATTGCCCCGCAATTCCACAGCGCCACCGATAATATCTCTGCCAACCTGGAAGTAGGTATCGACAGCGTATTCAGATGCCTGGCATTCCACCAGGAATCCTTTTTGATGCTCGTAAATTCTCTTTTGAGCTTGCACAGCCCCAACATTCTCTGCTTTTAAGAGAGGAAGCATACGATTGAAGAAATCGGGATCCACATAAGCATCGGCATCAAATACGGCTATAACCTCACCTTTGGAGAGGGGAAGCGCGTCATTCAAGGCCGCGGATTTACCCGGGTAGGAGCCTGGCTCCCGCCTGATAACCCGAAGATTCTCGTATTCAACTTTTAGTCCCTCGAGAATTTCCGGCATATCATCATCGGAGCAATCATCTATAACCCAGACCATGTAAGGCTCATAATCAATTTTGAAGAGATTACGAACGGTGTTCTCTATGGCGCTGGATTCGTTTTTGGCCGAAACAAATATGTCCACCTGGGGATTCCATGAACCAGCTTTCAGCCGGGCTTCCACCAGTGCCATACGACTCTTTTCGTCATCGCTCTTATTGCTTCGGCTGCGAGATCTAAGAATTTTTCTGACCGCATTCTTCAATCTGCGTCTGAGATAGCGCCTTGCTTTCCTGTGCCATTCACTCTGGGCGGAGTATAGCCAAATACTGTGGGTGAGCATCAGAAGCAGGGCGACACAGAGCAAAAATATTAGCTCCGGACCGGTAACAAACCGATCGATAGTTTTAAGCCCTGCCCAGATCAGGACAGTCAAGCCGATAAGAATTACTCTGTTTCGCATGGAATTCTGAAGTTTCTACTCTGCTACCCATAATTATTCTATCCATAATAAAGTTTATTACATTAAGGGCAACCAACACTTTTCAACTATTTCAACAAAGGCTGCATCTTACTAGTTGGACTTATTGGAGTCGTTGGCGGCTTCAGCGCGGCGGGCTTCCTCCTCCGCCTCTATCTCGTGGGAGGGATAGGCAAACTCCATGCGCAGGTAATGAATACCGGCTAGAAGGGTCGGGATTCCAATTATTAAAAGAGTGGTGGAGACGCCACCTGGCAGATTGTCTGCAGCCACCCCCGCCAGAACAACCGGGATAGTTGAAGCGGCCGACATTGCCGTATTCTGGGCACCGAATACTTTGCCCCGGAGGTCTTCGGGGACGGCGGCTTGTAAGGCTGCATAGGTCGGGACAGCGACCATTCCGCAAGAGATACCTATAAGAACCGCAATTCCCAGGGGCACGGCAATAAGCATGCCGGCAAAAGAGAAATGGTCCACTCCAAAAAGAATTGCTGAATTGTCTTTAATAAATCCCAGGCTTCCCAGGGCGCTCATGAAAAGCCCGAGGAAACAGAAGCCGGTAAATGCAAGGATGGGAGGTTTCATATGGGCACAGTACTGGCCGACTATAAAATTACCAATACCCATGCCGAGTCCTGCGGCGGCGACTATGTAGCCGAATTGTTGGGGCTTCAACTCAAGCACCTGCTCTGCCAATCCCACAGCAATGATATTGAGGGTGATAATGGTGCTGAATAGGATAGTAATTTTGATAATGGCTCGGAATACGGTTCTTGAATTAACGATATAAGCGATTCCGAAACGCAACTCTTCCCACCAGGGCTCTCTTTCTGTTTTTGATGGCTTATTGTCGCTGATCCCTACCAGCAATACCGCTGCGATGAAAAATCCAAAAGCCACCGCATAAGGAGCTTTTCCTATTCCGGTGGTGGAGATAATCGGGTCCCCTATGGCAAATCCGAAGCCCAGGGCCACCATCATGGTGGTGAAGAAAAGAGAATTGGCAGCAAGCAAATCCTCCTTTTTTACCAGTCTTGGAATTGACGCGGTCTCGGCCGGAGCGAAGAACTGAGAGCCTATGGAGATTACAAAAGCCAGGGTAAAAGAAGCCACCGGAGAATGCTTGACGAATTCGGTGGCGATGAGCGCGACAAATGCTGCCCTGAGAAGGTTGGAGACGATCAGAACTGCTTTGTTAGACCAGCGATCTACATATACCCCTGCCACCGGGCTGAGGAGAATAGCCGGGATCGTGAATGCCACATAAAGCCAGCTTGTCATCTGGGCAGCACCGACCTCCCGACCTGCGATGGTCGAGTTCTGCACCGTAGTGAGCACCGCCACGAATAGAACAAAAACAGCTCGGTCGGCAAACTGCGAGAAAATCTGCGCGATCCACAAACTCATGAATTGAGGATTACGGATAACCGCCGCATAGCCCTTTGGGCTGTCATCGGGCTCCTTTGACGCTGTTTCAGAAACTTGAGATGCCACTAGAGATACCAATCAGGTCAATGTTTATAAGAACGCTCAATCTACCTCTTCCCAGCATACTAGCTCATCGTTTGATATTCTTTAGTATGCTTTCCGCCGTTTTCACCGGCTTCATCGGTGAGAGCGTTGGCACAACCACGCTTGCTGGATTTGAAGAACTCGACTATTTCTTTCACTTCGTCGAAAGGTTGAATCTCCTGCTCTACTTTGGCCAGAGCATTTGTCTTATTCAATCCGGTTCT
>JAUIJG010000535.1 GCA_030431355.1 bacterium | reverse complement strand
CAGACAAAAACATCCAGGGTGAACAGGAAACTCATGTCGGTGAGCTTTAAATTCGTGGAAAACGCCAGAACAGCACAAATGAGGCAGATAAGAAATGGGAAGACTGCTCGCTCAAAACCAGGACCACTGTCTCCTGTTTTGGAGCTGATCTTTTTGTCGCCTAGAGCACAACCGATTCCCATACCGACAATGGCCGCTATGAGAATGAGATTTTTGAAAAAGCCAAAAATTCTGATTTCGCTGGCTATCCAACGAATCAAAAGAACTTCGAAGAACAAAACTGCGAAGCTTATTAGAAATAGCTTCACCCAGTCCCGTTCAAAAAATTGAAGGAGCCCGCCTGATTTAGTTTCCGAGTTGGAAATCAAGAATATCGTCCTGTTCCGTTAGTAAAAATAGATTCTGAATTTCTCTATCTGCTATTTAAATAGCCATAGAAAATATTCCCGGATTGGCACCAAGGCTTACATATGGACCGTTCTACGGGCTGATAAAGAAAAGCGGACACTGTCTCTAAGACAATGTCCGCTAAATATGCTCCCGAGGTTGGATTCGAACCAACGACCAATTGATTAACAGTCAACTGCGCTACCGCTGCGCCACTCGGGACCGGCTTGAATAAATTCATGCCCAAATCAAATGGCAATTAATCATATTATTCTTGCACCGGGCTTCGCCAGGGTCAATGAGATATTTAGCCGAGTTTACATCAACTACATCATATCGGCTGTCAAGAACAATTTCGACCCAGCCAAGGGGGGCAGCATGGATATCGATTCGGTTCTATCCCTGGCAAATATTAACCAGCAGTGTTATAAAATACGGGTCGAGTCTCCGAAGAGTTAGCCACTCAAAATTAGATGGCTGCCACGTCTTATCTCGTCGGAGCTTGTATATTATATAGATCGATAGGGGTTAGGCTACCGGAGCTCCGGTAATGAGGACAATTTCAATGGGCTTGTTTGGAACTCAAAAAATCAGTCAGGGTCAGGCAACAGACGCGGTCGCGATGGTGGAGCAGTATTTCCGTCGCCGTGGTCTTGATCCGGCCGAGCACTGCCTCAAGGATGCCCAGGGATATGGCTGGTGGATTACTGAAGGTAGCGCCAAAATTTATGTGTTTATTCAGGATAGTATGCACGGAGCAGTGCTGAGAATCACCAGCCCGCTAGTCTTTCTGCCGACAGAGAACCGTGAGCCCTGCTATAGAAAGTTGCTCGATCTAAACAGCAACCTGAGCAGCTGCGCCCTCTCCACCCACGAAGATATTGTCCTTGTCGTAGCCCAGAGACCGACTTTCGGTCTGGTCCAGGAAGAGCTGGATGACCTCGTCTGGCACGTGGCTTATGTGGCAGACTTGCTCGACAATAAGCTGGCCGATGAATTCGGCTGCCAGATGTATACGGATGAGGCTGCCGCAAGTCGTTCCAGCTAAAGGTGGGCAATGAATTCATCAACGGACCTGGACCCTGAGTTAGAGCTTCACCGGAGTGAAGCGGACATAGATTTTGTCAACGAGCTTGCCCGGCATTGCGGTCAAATGGCTATTTCTCTGCGTGACGGAGTCACAATAAAAGAGAAGAGCGGTCCCGATGACCCGGTGACTTCGGCTGACGAAGAACTTTCCCGCCTGATCGTCAAAGAGCTTTCAGAAAGATTCCCCGGAGATCTGGTTATTTCGGAAGAGGACAAGAGTCATCCCGAAATAGTGGAAAGCGACCGTGTATGGCTGATCGATCCCATCGACGGCACGAAGAATTACATAAAGCGCAATGGACAGTATTCGGTGATGATCGGTTTATTGGTAGACAAAAAGCCGGTATACGGCTTTGTCTGCGAAGCTGAATATGACCGACTCTATTTCGGTGGTCCCGGCCATGGTGCTTATATCAGCAGAGAAGGCGGAAAGGCCGAATCACTGAGTTGTTCTAATGATCTGGAGGCGAATGACCGAGCCCGGCTCATCATGGGAAACAGAGACAGAAATAAAAATCCCTGGGTAGAACAGCTTGAAAATGTCGACCTGATTAAAACAGGAAGCATCGGTTTAAAGATTGCTCGCATTCTGGAAGGTGAGGCCGATGTTATGGTTCATCTCTCAGGCCGGCTCAAAACCTGGGATACGGCAGGTCCTGCAGCCATAGCCCTGGGTGGAAACCTGGAAGTAGGAACGCTGGATGCTCCTGAACTTTGCTTTCCGCTACCCAATCTGGTTCATGAAGAAGAAGTGATAATGGGAAGAAACGGCTGTCTAACGTGGTGTAAGACCAGACTTGTGAGACCCGACAGCAAGGAAACCGGCGGATCCTAAGTGCGTACAATAACCCGAGAACAAGATCTAGAGCCACTATTCGAGTTGATAGACCAGCACAAGCGGGTTGCCCTCGATCTGGAGTTTGTGCCGGAGCGAACTTATTATCCGGTGCTATGTCTTGTCCAATGCTGCGTGGATGGTCAGGCGTTTGTTATTGATCCGTTCAAAATACAAGACCTTTCTGCTCTCTGGAAGCGAATCACCTCGCCTGAAATAAAGGCGATTTTTCATGCGGCCAGCCAGGACATGAATATCATCTATCTGGAGTCGAAAACACTACCGAAGAATATCTTCGACACCCAGATTGCAGCTGGTTTTGCCGGATACGGATACTCTGTCGGATATCGCAAACTGCTTCAGGATGTGCTCAATGTGCATATTCCTAAGACCGAGAGCTTCTCCGACTGGCAAGCAAGACCCCTCACCGATAGCCAGCTTGAGTACGCAGTCAATGACGTTCTTCACCTGGAACCCCTGGCTCGCTCCATCGAAAAAGAGCTGGAGGAAGCCGGAAGGCTAGACTGGGTGCTGGAAGAGTGTTTATCTTACGAAGAACCTTCACTCTATGAGCCGGATCGCTCCATGGACTTTCTTAGAATAAAAGGAGCCAGCAAACTCAATAGCAGAGCTCTAGCCATTTTAAGAGAGTTGTGGAGTTTCAGGGACGAAATCGCCCGAAGCCAGAACAAGCCTCCTCGCCTGATTCTTCAGGACAATCTCATGCTTGAGGTA
>JAUIJG010000062.1 GCA_030431355.1 bacterium | reverse complement strand
CTTCACGAGGTTCCTCTGGAGCTTGGTGACTACGCTGTGCTGCGCCACGCGGGCTTCTCCCGTCGCCGTGCCCTTACCATCAACTTCGTCAGCGGACTGACCAGCGTTGCCGGTGTCGCAATCGCTCTTGTTCTGGGTCTGACCCTGAGCAACTTCGCTCTTTATGTGACCCCGCTGGCAGCCGGTGGTTTTCTCTACATCGCCGGCTCCATTCTGGTGCCGCGTCTGCGTAGCCAGTGCTGTGACAACCATCACTGGCAGTACCTGCTGGTCTCCATGATCGGTGTTCTGGTCATGGTCGCCATTCTTTTCTTCGAGTAAATCCTGAAAAAGGAGGCTGATATTACTATGGCAACAAAAGCAAATTCTCAAGTCGAGGCAGCGGAAGATTGGAGGCTCAAACCACTTCCTGCTCCTCAGTCTTGCGTTGATACCGATGAGTATCAGCGCATCGAGATTGACGAATCCAGCACCTTGCATGGCGAGGAGCTGGTGGAGCTTGCCGGTCTTGGTATTGCCCAGGACGCGTTCTATGCTCGAACCAATGGGCTGAACGCTCCTGTCGGTAAAGCTTTCGCTTCTGCTTCCAGCCAGGTCCGTCTGCGGTCTTCCGTGGCGGAAAAGCTTCTGGAAGTGAACAAAGTGCTGAGACCTTATGGAGCTGAGCTTCTGGTCTGGGATGGTTACCGTCCCGTGGCGCTGCAGCTTGAGCTCTGGGACTGGATGCTGGAGGAGACCCGGCAGAGGATGCCCGATGCCGACCCCGCCGAGCAAGAAGACTTTGCTCTTCGCTTTGCGTCCAATCCCACCAACTTCGACCCGGATAAGCCGGATACCTGGCCGACCCACTCGACCGGTGGAGCCGTGGATCTGACCTTGCGGGAGCTTGGTAGCGGAAGCCCTCTCTATATGGGCGGAATCTATCTCGACCCCTCGGATCTGACAGCAACCAGGCATTACGAGAAGTCTGGTCGGAGTGCTCCCGCCAGCCACCTGGAGGCATTGCGAAATCGGCGTCTACTCTTCTGGGCGATGGCCAGTCAGGATTTCGTGAACTATGCCTACGAGTGGTGGCACTTTGACTTCAAAACCCAGGCATGGGTGATGAATCAGGGTGCGCCCGAAGGCTTGAAAGCCTGCTACGGAGTCGCCAATCGCGGCAAAGTCATCTAGGCAGTAGGCTTGCCTGCTGAAGTTGATTTTGAAGAGAGCCTCAAATCGAGGTTCTCTTCTTTGGGTTCCGGTAGCACTATAACAGATAGTAAAAACTGATTTATTTCTCTTTCCATTGCAGGAGAACGACATCGTAGCTGGTGCCTTCAGTGGATGTTATTCACACCTTCGCTTCTTCTGCTAGTTCTGACAAAAGCTTGATGTTCCACTGAGGAAACTCGTCGCTGAGGCTCCTCCACTGTTCTTCGCTAAGTTTCATTTCTTCTTCGGTAAGTAAGCAGGCGTCCATGTTGGAGGTGAGAGCGACTTTATCCATATCTATTCCGATAAAGACAATCTCCTGTCTGCGGTCTCCGTATGGCTCCTGCCAGCTCTGGTGCAGGTCCTTTAGCAATAGAGGATCTTGGGGCCATTTTTCTTTTTCCATAGCTGCCCACCACATGCCACCGGGCTCTGTCTTACAGGATTCTCCTGCCAGGGACCAATCCAGAGAGTAGTCCATGCGAGTGGCAAGCCATAGAAAGCCTTTGGAACGAATGACTCCGGGCCACTCCTCCATCAAAAATTCCCTCAGGCGCTCAGGATGGAATGGTTTTCTTGCTTTGTAGACAAAACTGCTTATCCCGTACTCTTCCGATTCGGAAACCCTGGTTCCAAGAAGATGTTTCATCCATCCGGGTGCTTCGGCGGCGCGATCGAACTGGAACAGCTCCGTATCCATTATGGCGCCCAGAGGTACCTGGCCCTCCACGCTCTTGATGATTCTGGCGTCCGGATTTAGCTCTTTCAAGAATCTTCGAAGCCTCTTCTGCTCCGCCTTGTCCACTAGATCGCATTTATTCATGATGATTACGTTGGCGAACTCTATTTGATCGATAAGCAGATCTGTAACCGTTCTCTCATCACTTTCATTAAGCTCCATGGCTCGTTCTTTCAGGGAGTCCGATCCCTCCAGATTCCTGATCAGGTTTGGGGCATCGACTACGGTTACCATACAATCCAGCCTGGATTGATTTAGCAGGGTCTTGCCCTGACTGTCTGCGAAAGCAAAAGTCTCTGCCACCGGCATGGGTTCTGATATTCCCGTTGACTCAATAATCAGATAGTCATACTTTTCTTCTCTAGAAAGTCTTGAAACTTCTAACAATAGATCTTCTCTCAGGGTGCAGCAGATGCAGCCGTTGGACATCTCCACCAGTTTTTCTTCTACCCGGCTTAAATGAGTCCCGCTTTCAGCGATGAGCCTGGCGTCTATATTTACTTCACTCATATCGTTAACGATCAAAGCGAATTTTTTGTCGCCGCGGTTTCGGAGAATATATTTGAGCAGGGTTGTTTTGCCTGCTCCTAGAAATCCGGAGAGGACAGTTACCGGCAATGTGTTTGTCATTGTGTGATCTTCCTGGTGTAATAGAGCTAGTGAGACAAGGCTAGTGCGATAGTGAATGGGACTTGGCACTAACTATGGTAGCCTGGTCATCATCGGTCTCAGGGTAGGTGAGACCGGGGAAAGGGTCTTCAAATTTTTCCCAGGATGATTCTCCCGCTTGCATTTCATCATCTGTTAGAAGGCAGCTATCAATAGCGCTCGTAAGAAGCTCTCTGTCCATGTCGATGCCGATGAAGACAACTTCCTGGCGCCGGTCGCCGTAGGGTTCTTTCCAGTCTTCTTTAATACTTCCTACGAATTCCTCGTCTTCAGGCCATTCGCTTTTATCAATGCAAGACCACCACTGGGCTCCTGGACTGATACTGGATGCGCCACCAGCTTGTGACCAATCTATCGAGTGACCCATGTGGTTGGCGAACCAGAAAATGCCTTTCGATCGAAGTACACCGGACCAATCCGACTCCAGAAACTTTCCAAGTCTGTCTGGGTGCACGGGTCGATCTGCCTTGTAGACAAAGCTGGAGATTCCATACTCTTCCGTCTCCGGGATGTGTTCCCCTCTGAGTTCCTGCATCCAGCCTGGCGCTTCGGCGGCTTTTTCGAAGTCGAATAGGTTGGTATGCAATACTTCCTTTAAAGGAACGACTCCTCTTTCGCATGGAATAACCCGAGCGGACGGATTCAGGTGCTTGATTATCTTGGCGAGATGGTCTAATTCGGTGGCGCTCACTAGATCGATCTTGTTAAGTAGGATCACGTTCGCGAATTCAATCTGGTCTATCAGGAGGTCTGTAACTGTTCTATCGTCCTCTTCGTTGAGTTCCAGCTTTCTGGCTGCTAACTCGTCTGCCTCCTGAAAGTCTTTGATGAAATTGAAGGCATCAACAACGGTGACCATGGTGTCCAGTCTCGCTGACTCTAAAAGTTTTTCTCCGTTCTCTTCTTCGAAAACAAAGGTTTCAGCCACTGGAAGAGGCTCCGAAATTCCGGTGCTTTCCACCACCAGATAGTCGAATTTTCCTTCCTCTGCCAGTTTCGATACCTCTACCAGCAAATCTTCCCTGAGGGTGCAACATATGCAGCCGTTTGTCATCTCCACCAGCTTCTCTTCAGTTCTTTTGAGGCTAGCTCCTCCTTCTCTCACCAGGCGTGCGTCAATATTGATTTCACTCATATCATTGACGATGACTGCAATTTTCAGGCCTTCTCTATTGTTGAGAATGTGGTTGAGTAAAGTGGTCTTTCCCGAGCCAAGAAACCCTGACAAGACTGTTACTGGTAGCTTTTTCATAGCTTTGCCCTTCACTTGAATTCTGCGCCCGCTGTACCTGAAAAGGTGACGGTTGCAATTTTGTTCGACAAGAAATAAAATGATAACCGTTATCATTTCCATTTGTCAATTTTTGGGATTTAGGCGGAGGGTCCAACCTAAGAAGGTAGATTATGAAAAGAAAGAATTTTGATCATGTCAAAAGAAAGAAACTGGATCCACTAGTGGCGAACGGAGTCACCTACGTTAGCTTTATGGATGTTCAGTTTCTCTCAAAGTTCGTTACTGAGAGCGGCAAGATTTTGCCTCGCCGTTTGACGGGCTGCTCGGCTCGTAGTCAGCGTCTTGTTACCAGAGCAATCAAGCAAGCTAGAAGTATCGGTTTGCTGGTGTCCGTCCGATGAATCCTGTGGTTGAATCGCTCAGGCAGGGATGATTTGCTAGAGGGCAGGAATTAACGAGGCATGGAGAAATCTTGCAATGAAGAAATCGGCAGCGTCACAGCGCTGGCGCAAGCTTTTGCTCACGTGGAGCAAGAGCGGACTAAGCCTGGCAGAGTTCGCCAGGCGGAAGGACTTGTCCTACTGGACACTCTGGGATTGGAAGAAGCGACTTGGCGCTGAATCTGCGAAACCAGTAAGCGGACAAAAGAAGTCAGTCAACAGAAAGGCGCCAAACACCCCGGAGTTCTTGCCTGTTCAAATCATCGAGGATTCTTCTCCGGAGCTCGTGACCACGCACCTCGAGTCCAAGTCAAGCGCGATGGAGCTGACAGTTGCTAGAGGGAACACTTTGAGATTTGACGAGAATTGCCCTCTGGACTTCGTCTCTCGTGTGGTTGCGATGCTGGAGGAACGCTGATGTTTAACTTGTCTCTTGCTGTTCGAATTTTTACTTACACAAAGCCGGTCGACATGAGGAAGAGCTTCAACGGGTTGATGGGTCTTGTCGAAAGTCAACTTCACGAGGATCCGTACTCTGGACACCTGTTCCTCTTTCGGAGCAAGCGTGGCAACTACATCAAAGTATTGTGGTGGGATTCAGACGGATTTGCGATCTTCGCAAAGAAGCTAGATGTTGGTACATTCAGGTTTCCGGCCGTTGAATTCGTTGACGGCGCATACAAGCCAATCGAGATTGAGCGCTCTGACCTCTTACTATTACTCGAAGGCATCGATACTGATTCAGTCAAGCGGCTAAAACGTTACAGGAGGACAAAAGACAAACGATTGCAAGCATGAGATCTCTCTGATCTGGTGCCCTCATGCGACATCATAAGTGATACCATATATCTATTACTAGATGTGGTGCCTCATGTCAGATCAAGAACGCGAAGAACTGATACGCCTCCGGGAGGAAAACAATAGAATCTCCGAGGAAAATAAACGCGCCTCGACAGAGAATCAACGCCTATCTGAGCTTCTCGACCAACTACAGTCACAGCTCAAGGAGTCCGTAGAGGGCAACAAAGAACTTCGGGCACAGTTAAAGGATCTCCAGGAAAAGCTTGATGTCCTGCTCGTTCAACTCAAGAAGAGAAATCGACGAGACTACGGCAGCACAACGGAAAAACATAATCCGCGACCAGCCAGAGAGCAAAAGCCGAAGTCACCAAAAGCCCCTTCCAGCAAAACTACCGACAACAGGAAAGGCGAAAAACATATCCTTTCCCAGGACCTTCCTTCCGAAATCATAAAACACACTCTCCCTCCGGAAGAACGTACTTGTCCGGATTGCATGAAAGAGACAGTGTTCGTGACTGATGAGATTACCTATCAACTAGAACGTCTGACCTCCTCTCTGAAAAAGCTGGAGCACCATCAAGAGGTCCGTGCCTGCCCGCGGTGCAAGTGCTACATAAAGACAGCTGAAAAACCTTGCCCTCCAATTCCTGGAAGTTACGCAGGCCCGGGTCTCCTCGCCAGCGTCATTGTCAGCAAATTTGCCGATGGTCTCCCCAACTACCGCCAGGAAAAAATCTTCAAGCGACAAAAAGCCGTCATTCCCAGATCTACTCAATCCGGATGGGTACTCGCTTCCGCTGCTACATTAGAGCCTCTCTACATTCTTCTCGTGCGTCACCTCCTTCAGTCCAAAGTAGTTCGAACCGACGATACAGAAATCAAAATCCAGGATAGAAGCCATAAACGTAAAATGCGCCGAGGTAAGATGACTGCCTACCTCGGCGATGAGTCTCACAAACTTACTGCCTTCGATTTTTCCCCGAATCAATCTTTCAAGCGCAACATCAGCTTCTTGAAAGACTTCAAGGGATTTGTGCAGGCCGATGCTGCCAACGGTTTCGATGCGCTCTTCACCGATGGCACAAAAATTGAGGTCGGCTGCAATGCCCATTCTCGCAGGAAATTTTTCGAATGCCTCGTTGCTCTCGTCGAAACGAAACAATGTGGTGTCATTCTCGATATCTACTCTCAACTGTATGAGATTGAAGCGCGAATTAAAGATAAGAGTCCGGAGACCCGACTTGCCGTGCGCCAGGATGAATCCAAACCTTTGATGCAAGAGCTTCATCAAACTCTCCTGCCTCTTAAGGGAAAGTACAATCCCGAGCATTCGTTGACCAAAGCCGTTAACTACACTCTCAAGCATTGGACTGCACTCTCCCGCTTTCTCGACAACCCTGATCTGAACATAGACAACAACGATACAGAGCAAGCCATTAAAGGATTTGTCCTTGGAAGAAAGAACTTCTTATTCGCTGGCTCCAATAGCGGTGGCTCTGCAGCATCCGTACATCTTTCATTCATTGCTTCTTGTAACCGCAATAAAATCGATCCGCTAGAATATCTCACCGATGTCTTTTCCCGTATCAACTCATTGAAGACTAGCGAGCTCGAGCAACTCCTTCCCAATCGCTGGAAACCTCTTAAGGAACAAGATTCTAACTCGTTACCCCGCTCGCCATAACACCTCTCTAGCAAACCACATCCGCCTCGCAGCATCTACCACGGGGAGGATCGGACGGACACGTTTGCTGTGAAATTTTTCCGGCAAATTTCCACTCTTCTGATGGTTAGTTTTCAGTGGGATTTTGGTTCAAATGTATATTGAAAATCTGGAGAGGAAGGCTTCAAGCGGCGATCTTGCGTCCATGTACGCGCTTGCCATTGCCTATGAAGAAGGCCGTTCTACCAATATAGATGTTGATAAGGCAATTGATTGGTACGAGAAAGCGGCCGAATTGGGAGACAAATTCTCTCAAGTGGCGCTTGCCTCCTTGCTGGGAATGGAGGGGGATGCCGATGGTGCTTCTCGGTGGCTAGAGAAAGCCGCTGAGCAAAACCATTGTCAGGCTCAGGTGCGTCTGGGGATATTTCATCAGTATGGTATGGGTGGCATCGTCAACTACGGATTGGCCGAGTACTGGTACAAACGTGCTGCCAGGCATAACGATATGGAAAGTTATTTCCGTCTCGGTCTTCTTTATCACAATAATCTTTGCACCCCTCCCGATGAAGGGGCTTCCATCCGGCTTTTCCGCCGCGCCAGCAACCAGGGGCACCTGGTTGCCACCGCCTACCTGGGCGAGTACTACGAGCAAGGAAGGGTAGTAATCCGCAATTATGAAAAAGCTGCCTTTTACTACAAGCGTTCCGCCCTTGGAGGATTTGCCGGAGCTCAGTTTTGTCTGGGTCAGATGCTCCAGAACGGAATGGGACTTGAGCGTTCTGAGGAAGAAGGTGCCTGGTGGATAGGTCTTGCTGCCGAGCAGGGATTTGCCCCTGCGGTTTATTTGATGTGTCTTCTTTCCTTAGAAGGCAACGGAGTGCCGGAGGATCTTACCGAGGCTTGCAAGTGGCTTATGGTCGGCTCCTGTCTTGGCGTAACGTTGGGTCCTGCTGTTACGAATTTGGTATCAGTTCTTGAGGCGATTTGTGAGGAAAAAGCTCAGACATTTCACTGGAGAGAAGGAGAGCGTCGAGCTAGCGAATGGCTGGATAGATTTACTAATTCGGACGTTTACTGTCATGGATTTTATCTGGATAGGTAGAAGGAATTTTTCCTTCTAATGGGGGTTTTGGAGTTTTGAGTAGGTGTCTTAATCATGCTTGGTACATATGATTGGTTAATTGTTGGTGGTGGCATTCAAGGTACTTTCTTTTCCAACTATCTCATTACCAGGGGATATTCTTCCTCTGAGCGGGTGGCAGTTTTAGACCCTCATGCTGGGATGTTCAAAGTCTGGAGGCAGAATGCCGCCAATACTGGAATGAGTTTTTTACGATCACCTGCTGAGCACAATCTGGATGTTGGAGCTGGTTCTATTTATAAGTTCGCCAGCGAAAGCGGCTTTGGTAAAGATCATTTTGAGCGGAGATTCAGCCGTCCCAGCCTTTCGCTATTCAATAGGCATTGTGATTATGTAGTAGAAAAGCGAGGTCTGGCTGATATTCGACTGCAAGGCAGCGCCCAGAGTATTGTCAGAAAGGATCTTTCCAAATATATAGTTGAAACCGAAAGTGGTGACCTGAAGTCCCAGAGAGTTATTCTCGCCTTAGGCGATTCGAACAATCTTCAATACCCGGGCTGGGTAACTGATCAGATGATTAGTAGTGGGAAAGTCTGTCACATCTTTTCTCCCGATTTTCAAGTGCCAGTAGCTACAGAATTGAATCGAGTCGCGGTAATCGGTGGTGGTATCACAGCTGTGCAAACAGCTTTAAAACTGGCCAACTTGAATCCAGGTAGCGTCAGCCTCATTCATTCAAAGGAGTTGGTGGCCAGGGAACTGGATTTTGATCCCTGCTGGACCCGGTCTGTATGCACCAACAAACTCAGAAAACTCTCCGATTATGGGAAAAGGCGAGAACTAGTTCGGGCAACCAGGCATAGCGGCACCATTCCCAGAAGGCTTAGAAAAGAGCTGAATAGAGCAATAGGTTCTGGCGTCATCAACTTGATTGAGGATACAGTGGTGGAAGCTACTTTCTCTGCCGCGGGTCAGGTTGAGCTGGCTCTAAGAGACCAGGGTAATTGTGACTTTGACTTTCTTTGTCTTGCAACCGGATTCGGTGCCGGTCCACCTGTCGGAGATCTACTCGACTCGGTCTTTCACAATTTGCCAGTGCGTATGGCGCCCTGCGGCTTTCCTGTTCCGGATAAATATCTCCAGATCACGGAAGGACTTTTCGTAAGCGGATCTCTGGCTGAGCTAGAGATCGGTCCTGCGGCGCGCAACATACATGGTGCCAGGATGGCTGCAGAAAAGATTGTGGCATCTTGCTTTCGACCGCGCACCAGGGCAAGAGAAGAGAATTACTACTATTTTGCCAGCCGTAGAAATAACTAGGCTGGGAGCCGGAGGAAAAATTGGTTTACGATTGGATTATTCTTGGCGGCGGAATTCACGGTGTGCTCATGGCGCACTGGCTGGTCTCTCTCACGAAAGTGAGTCCCGAATCAATTTGTATTCTCGATGCAAACAAAGCTCCTTTAGCGCAGTGGCGAAAGAGGACTGATTCAGTGGGGATGAACTATCTGCGTTCTCCATTTGTTCATCACCTGGACTATGATCCTTACGGATTGAGGCGATTTTACCAGGCTCACCCGGAGATTGCACGAGAGCCATTTGCACCCCCATACGACAGACCCTCGCTGCGATTGTTTGATGAGCACTGCACTGAGGTGTTTCAGAGAAGTCAGATTGAATCGATGTGGCATCAGGGTGAAGCAACCTCAATATTCAGAGTCGAAAATCAGTTTTGCGTGACCACCGAAAAGGAAGAGTTGTGGAGCAAAAAGCTTATACTCGCTATCGGAACCGGTGGTAAGCTCTCTCTGCCGAATTGGGCGAATGAGGAGTTTTTAGAATCCCAAAAAGTACAACATGTTCTAAGCGGCACTTTCGATAGAAGCGTTTTTTCCGCCAGAGAGAAAGTTCTTGTTCTAGGTGGTGGAATTTCAGCCGTTCAAATAGCCTGTACTCTCAGTCAATCTCAGAGCAGCCAAGTCTCCTTGTATTCCAGAAGTGATTTGAGAAAGCATGAATTCGACAGCGATCCATGCTGGATGGGGCCGAAGTGCATGCGCAAATTTAATCGCGTGCAATCCAATAGTGCGCGAAGGAAGATGATCCTGAAGGCAAGGCATAGAGGTTCCATCTCAAGTGAAGCAGCCTTTCACCTTCGCAACGCGCTGGTGACAGGTTCCCTTTGCCATAAGGTGCGAGAGGTTGAACGGGTGGAGCTATCTCCTTCCGGAAAGCTTGATGTCTCCTATGCCGGGGAGAAACCGGGGGAGTCTTTCGACCGAATAGTTTTAGCCACAGGATTTGAGTCATGTGTGCCCGGAAAAGAGTTGCTCGACCGGTTGATAGTAGACGAGAATCTGTCTGTTGCTGATTGTGGGTTCCCGATTCCAGGTTCCAATTTAGAATGGGCGGAAGGCCTCTATGTTATGGGGGGATTAGCTGAGCTGGAGCTTGGTCCCGCATCCAGAAATATCATCGGAGCCAGAAAAGCTGCCGAGCGGATTTTGGCTTCTGTGTCATAGCTGGTCTTATTACCTTTGGGCTATTGAGCTTGGGAGCGGATTAGTTCCTGAGCGGAGCGATGATTATCATAGATTAGCGGCTATCGCGAACTTAGCTAACTCTACCTTGGTTGGCGCACTTAATTTAGTTCAGCCAATCGCACAAAATGAAAATGATTGTCGTTTTCGTGGATGCGTGAGGTTTTTGGCTCGTCGTGTTCTGCCATAAAACTACCCCGTAAAAGATGGAAAGTATTGTCAACATTAAAGAAAGGGCTATCTGAGCCCTTGTTTTTTTCTGGCTTTTTTCAATAGGTTGAATGTCCACGTTTTGGATTGTTCATTGAACACAGGAAGCCTTTAGCAAAAGTAAGCAATTAGCAGCTAATTCGACTCTTTTTTCTCTTCTCTGAAGAGTAGGAAGGGTCTAGTTGTGCTGCGACTTTCTGTATCGCTGGTCCAATCCAGAACCAATTTCAGCAACCTAAACCAAGGAAACTAGCTATGCTTGAATGTCTCATCATTGGTGGTGGCATTCACGGTATCCATCTGGCCAATCGGCTGGTTACCGTTGAGGGCCTTCCGCTGGACAAGCTTATGATTTTGGATCCCCATGACGCTCCCTGTCAGCGGTGGAAAGAGTTGACCGGTAAGACCGGTATGAAGTATCTTCGCTCCCCACTGGTCCATCATGTCGATGCGGACCCCTGGAGTCTGCAGAAGTTTATGGCTCGACCTGAAGTTCGTTCCTGGGCGTCGACCATCGGTGTTACCGAGAGACCGTCTCTGAGGCTCTTCAATGCTCACATCGATCATGTGGTTGATAAGTCCCAGGTCTACCGCTCCTACAGGAAAGCTCTGGTCACCGGTCTCAAAGACTGCGGTTCACATATGGTGGTCGAGTCGAACATCGGTTCCATTGAAGCGCGGCGGGTTATTCTTGCCGTCAGCTCCAACGAAGTTCCGAGAATGCCTGCTTGGGGACTCGCTCTCCAGGACGAAGGCGCTCCGGTCAACGGTGTTTTCCAGCCGAGCTTCGACATGCATTCGATCATTCCTTCTTACCGCTACGCGGTGGTGGGCAGTGGACTTTCTGCCGTTCAGCTAGCCCTTGCCATCGCATCCATCGCTCCCGGAAAGTCGACGCTGATCACCAAGGGTCCTGTTGAAGTCAATGATCTCGACTTTGACCCATGCTGGGTCGGGCCGAAGTGCATGGAGCCGTTCGGAAAAATTGCCGACTATGGCGAGAGACGCTCCAAGCTGAACAAGGCTCGCAACGTGGGCTCGATTCCCAGGGCCATCTCCGCAACTCTGCGTAAAGCCCAGGAGGAAAAGCGATTGACGCTTCTGACCTCCCGGGCAAACGCCGGCACCCTCTTGTCGGACGGCTCCATCGACCTGGAGCTTCAGGATGGGCGGGTGCGCAACTTCGACCGGGTGGTCTTCGCCATCGGCTTTGAGAAGCAGGCTCCCGGCCAGGCTTTTCTTTCCTCGTTGATTGAAGACTGCGGTCTTGCTGTTCACGAGGATGGCTATCCCATTGTTGATCGGTGCCTGCGCTGGAGCGATAAGCTCTTTGTCACCGGTGCCCTGGCCGAACTGGAGGTGGGTGCAGCTTCCCGCAACGTTATTGGAGCGAGAATCGCCGGAGAGCGAATCGGTCCAGTTATTGGTGCTGCTCTCAAGAGTTCATGATTGTATTCAGGGAAGCCGAGATATCGGTTTCCCTGGACACTCGCGTTTTTCTAGAAAGTGGCACATAGCGCTTTGCTATGTGCCACTTTTTTATCTTTTTGTACTTTTTCTTCTCTTTGGTATCTACTATTGTTTGTACGACTACAGAGCTTAGTTGCCTCACTTGGTTTTCAAATCTGAAACTGACATACACTAGCCATTCTAAAAAACTCAGATAGTTAGACGTGACCATCAAGCCCTGATTGAATTTCTAATGACCCAGAACCTTATTGGTCCAGGCACCTTCCACAATCTTGCCTTTGTTCATCACCGCCCAGTCGACCACTGAATGCTGTTCAAGTCTAATTTCCTGCCCGGCTTTTATTCTCGAACCGTGCAAAGCGTCATTGCCACTGTAAGCTTTAATCACATTGGCGTTGCTCCAATCCGCCACATATGCCCAGAGAAATTCCGTGTGTTGGTGCCCTTTCACGGCAAACTTTACTATGAGCTTGGAATTCGCAGACAATTCTCCGGATAGAAATCGTTTGCGAATATCAGGGAGTTTGGATCTCGCTTGGACAATGGCTTTCTCCATCTCTTCCGACCTTTCGACTGAAATGATTTTATGATGAGTAAGATCAAAAATGGGTTTCAACAGGTCGAAAAAATGCTCTCCTTTGTCGCGTTCGTCTCCCGGCGGGGCGGTTATCGTCAAGAGACTCTGCCGAGTATCTGAACTCTTTTGTAATTGTAGGTGTACAACTGTGCATGCCTCCCCTTCCACTTTGTCTATGCCGTAAGCATCGGTGATGTCGGACGAAGGTAACGTGAAAGTTGGCGGCAGATCGATGGTTCTAGATTTGGCGCTTTTGCACTCTTTAAGCAGCTTCCAGGCAAGACCGGTTATAAGTTTCGACATTTCGTTGTCGAGTTGCGGAGGAACATTGACTGCCTGAATTTCCGGTATGCCGAAGCGCCAAAGTCCCTCGGAAGTCATCCAACATCCTTTCTCATGTGTCGAGACTAAAACTTTGAGAAAGTTCGAGAAACAGAGGGGACTGTCTTTCTTATGTATCTCCAGGGCAACTTGAGGATTCATCGCAGTTTCGGAGTATAGATCGATGGCAATCGTATCAAGCTCAGTAGCTAGAGCACCTGCCGTAGACCTTGCCACAATGTCGTTTTCTGGCGGCCAGGTGGCAGGCGATCCGTAGACGCCTACCACGATAAATCGACTTGCTTTGTCTGTGACTGACACCTGCTCGGCAGTCGCGCTCGTAAAGGGGAGCGATTTTAGCGGAGGGGGTATTAGCTTTTGTCTACTAACCAGCTTTATTTTCATAGCTGGACTCGGCAAATACTGGCTGAGAATCTTCTTTTGAAGGGGCTCTGATACTAGATGTTTAACCGCCTCGGATGTTTTTGCCTTCAGATTTTTCGGGGCAGAATTTACCGGCAACGCGTAAAGGCTAAGCGTTTTCTCCGGTAGGGTAAATTTAATCGTCGAGATCTTTTGCTGGTCATCGGAAGTGGGTGCACTGATGGCTTTGTTGAAGCAGCAAGCGATACTAAATGCGGTGAGTATAGTAAGAGCTTTGTATACTGTTGATCTCAAAGATGCATCCATGCCGTAGAGTTTTGCTTATTTGATTGCCGGAAAGATTTTTTCGTTATATCAGTGGACTGTATTATAGCTTAGTCATTCTTTTGGGATGCTGAATCCGCCACTGGGGCTTCTGATAGAATTCAGAACATGGTAGCCAGGGGCAGAGTCTGGCGCGACAACTAATTTTTTGAGTCTCATGTTTTGCTATGATTCGTTGCTGTGTTCTATCCCACGTCGTCATCTCTCTGGGGGCAAATCGTGAATAAGGTCAATGATATTTTTACTGAACCCTCCGGCGTTGACGTCGACACCTTGAAGAACCTGGGACCATTGACAGGGATGGCCGGTATTTGGAGAGGCGAATCGGGCGTTGACACTCATCTTGAGAGCGAGGGGCCTGAAGTCCAGCAATATATCGAGCGAATGGAGCTGCAGCCGATTGATCCGCAAACAAACGGACCTCAGCTTCTCTATGGGCTTAGATACCATACTCATATAACCAAGCCTGGCGAAGTTGAGACTTTCCACGATCAGGTCGGTTATTGGCTCTGGGAACCAGCGACGGGCACAATCATGCATACTCTTGCAATTCCCCGTGGGATGGTTGCGATGGCGATGGGGACGGCTGATTCCAACGCAAAGTCTTTTGAGCTTGTTGCGAAATTAGGCTCGAGTCTAAACGGCATTTGTTCAAATCCATTCCTGGACAAAGCCTTCAAGACAGAAGAGTTTCATATCAAAGTGACGATCAATAGTGATGGTAGCTGGACATACGATGAAGACACAATTATGAGTGTTCATGGTAAGGATGAGCCGTTCCATCATACCGATACCCATACGCTTAAAAAAATCGGTGAACCTACTCCCAATCCTCTGGCTCAGGTTTGAGCGGGTCATTGACCAAGAGATCTTAAAAGCTGATGGTATTGTCTGAGGGGTCGGGCCATATTTTTTGCCAATATGAGGACGCACGTTGATGAAAAAACTAGTCTGCAAAATCTTTACTATAGCGATTATTGGTTTTCTTCTAAGTTCTTCAGCGATGGCTTTAAATACTCGTGATCTAGATGACTTGGAATTTCAAAAGGTAAGTATAAGAGAGAAAAATGCTTTTATTGATAGTGAGCTAGATCCACGACGACTTGACATGCTGGACAGGCTTAAAGGATCGCAACGTCCTGAAAAAGCAGAGCTTAGATGTAGGCCTTTGAAAGGATTGAATAGAGTAGTGTTAAATTCGGAATTTGGAAATTTCAAAGGAAAAGGTGATATACGTGACCTAAATGATTTTGGTGTCAAAACAAACGTTGCCATCAAAAAGAAGTTTGAGAAGCTTGGCATTAAAATTGAACCTTGT
This sequence comes from bacterium, assembly GCA_030431355.1. The sequence goes on along the minus strand of JAUIJG010000062.1, from coordinate 1,733 downwards.
ATAGAAGAGAATAGAAACCTACCAGTAGTATTCGTTCAAGGTTTTTTAGTAAATCAAAACCGTGATCATTCTTTTGTAATCTTAACTATTCAAGAAAAATATTCATGTGTAAGAGATCCAAAACAAATCTATGATTTGATGAACTTTCAGGTCGAAAGATATGGAAGAGACACAGACAGTAGAGGTAAAGATCCTTCGGAAATTGTGGAAAGTGTTTTAGATAGATTTGAATATTTTTGGAAGCTTGCAAACAAGCCGGAAAATTAGAAAAAAAGCCTTGGCTTCTTTAGTTCCATCTGCAGATAGAACATAACAAGAGCCAAGGCCGAAAGCCTAATTAATCACTGTGCTAGCCTAACATGCAAGGACAATGTGTTTTTAGAATGTTGAATCTGCCTGGTGACTTGCACCGATATGATGTACTACGTCACATTTAACAAGGGCATTTGCAATAAAAGGAAGTAAGTTTGACGATGACAAACAAGAGACAAAACTTGCCGATTTTGATAACTTTTAAGAAGGGTACGATTCAGGCAAACAGCCGATGAGCGAGATCGTCTTTGAGAAGGTTCTGGAGGAGAGCAACCATGAAGTATCCCACTTTTGATCCCCGCAAGAATTCCGGGTGTGTTCCGCTGTTCCATCTGATGAATTCTACGAAGCCAAGATTAACAGAGTGTTTCGGAAACTGGAGCGAAAGGTACCGGCATGAATAAGCATTTACAGATTTTGAGTATTTTGGGAATATCCATGTTTTTCTCAACACCGGTATATGCTGCTAGTGATAAGAATAGTATGGTTAGCTACAGATCGGTTGACGGTGTAAGTTTTCTTACGCGAGACTTAGGAAAAAATTCTTCAATGAAACTTGAAGCTAAGTGGATGCAATGGCATTATGATTTAGGCAAAGAGCTGGCTTCTATTGTTTATTGCAATCATAAGCAAGAAGTTGGCAAGAACAGTTTTCTAACCTGTAAAATAGCCTACAAAATCGAACAAGGGAATGTAAACGAAGCAGAAATCGAGAGTAGTGGCTGTAAATCGCTGGATAGAGCTGTTCTTGGGGCGATCAAGTCAAAGAAAATGCACCCTTTTCTCCAATTTCCCAAGGTTGCTGATCAAAGCTCATTGCGTGAAACTCTAGTTTTCTCTTACAGATCTAAGGGAACTCAGAGAGTACGGAAAGAATCCCCAGTCAAGCTACGGGATTGCTTAGTAGATTATCCTCCAATACAAAAAAAGTGAGGAAAGACCTCATGGACCTTTCCTCACTAAAGAATTCAGAACTAGCTTATTGCTGTTCAGCTAGCCGGGTTGTCATCCAAGTATCCAACGTATGAATCCAAACCGATTTTCTAAAATAGAAAAGGAAAAAAAAATCTCTGATCTCTGGACAGATTCTGAGAACAAAAAGGAGTTAAATCTAGCTTCTAATGACTTAGATTTTTCATTAATCTGTTGCGAATCAAAAAACATTGAAAAATCTAACTACAATAAGGTTGAATTTCTCAAGTTGTCATCAGCCTTGGTCTTAAGTGGATTTGCGGCTCTCTTTGCTATGTATACAGTGTCAATTGAGCATCACTGGGGATACCAATTGATTTTAACTTTTTTGGGGCAATCCAATGAAAACATAATAATTCCTGTTCAGTGGATTGATTCTTTTATTCTTAATGCTTGTGGCGTGACGATGATTACAGCGGGACTTGTTTTTGGGTACTTAAAAGAGTATT
>JAUIJG010000534.1 GCA_030431355.1 bacterium | reverse complement strand
GTGGCACTTACCACAATCCTGGTTTTCTGATGCAGTTTGTTGACACTATCTATAGCTTCTTCCACGCTCATTGTCTTTTGAAGAGCGATTCTGAGAGCCCGGATGGCAACGTCGAAAGTTAGTTCTCTACCTACGATTTTGTCTTTCAAAGAGATGGCAAGACTGAGGTTGGAGTCTGAAAGCATACCGGTGCGTTTTATGGCGTCGATGATCGGAACATCCAGATTTTGAGACATAGTCCGGGCCGAATCTACTTCTTCCCGCAGGACGATGCCGCTTCCCTGGAGAAGTCGCAGCAATATCTCTGTGTTCGCCTGTTCATTTTCCACGTTTAGCTGAACTCGCCACCAGTTCCTGTATCCGCCACCTAACTATCATACATTTTTGAGAATCCTGAATATATTATCTGCTTATCCGCCGGAGAGAGAAGCGAATTTGTCCTGACGCCATTGTCAAGTGAGAGTCTGTATGTCTTTTAGAATACCGGCATGATAGATTCAGGATGGCAAACTCAGTCGGGATTTTTATCCATCCAAATGACTTCAGAACAAAAGGAACTCAAGGTGCTTGCGGCTGTGATTGAGCGTTCCGGGCTCTATCTGGTCTGCCGGCGACCTGAGCATAAACGTCATGGCGGTCTCTGGGAGTTCCCCGGGGGCAAGCTGGAAGAGGGCGAATCGCTTAAGGACGCTGCCGTGAGAGAGCTTGAGGAAGAGCTAGGTCTAAAGGCTGTTTCCATCGGCGAGACATATTTAGAGGTAAAGGATGGACTATCTCCATTTCTTGTCTGCTTTACCCCGGTTGAGGCTGTAGGAGATCCCGTGTTGACAGAACATTCGGCTCTCTCCTGGGTCAGATTGATAGATCTTCCAGGCTTGCCTCTGGCTCCCTGTGACCGGAAATTCGCCGAATATTTGAGTGCCAGTCAAGAGCATTCCTGACCATTGGCGAAGACAAGGTGACTGCCGACAGTTAGGGAATCAAAGAGGACTTTGAAAGAGAACTTTGATGGTAAAATAGTCCGCTAGATTTTTACTTACTAAATAGGAAGAAGTCATGAATCCAACCTTTTTTGAAATCGATACCGGTAAAGACAGATTTGAAACTATCAACCTGGCAAACGTAATTAGGTTGATTGATATCGGTGGTGGTTACACGGATTTTCACTTTGTCGACGGTAGTAAGCAAGTTGCCAACATGCCTTACAGCGAGATGAAAGAGAAGGTCAAAGAGGCTACTTCAAGATAAGTTTTCTTCGGAGCGGTTCGGATTTCCCTGGCCGCTCTGACTTATTCAGTTCAGTTTTATTCCATTGCATAATTTGTCCAGGCTCGCCTTTATTAGCCTTATCCTTTTTGCTGTTTCGGCTCTGTTTGTTTTGCCTGATTCTGCTCGTGGAGGAGGCTCTTTCCGCCGGTCGTCATCGAGGCTTGATAGACCGCCGGTGTTTCTATGGGCCTGGGAAAGACCAACTGATTTAAGTTTTTTAGACACCGAAAAGGTGGCGGTGGCCTATTTAGAACAGACCCTTATTCTCTCCGGACGCGAAGTCCTGCGCAAACCGCGAAGGCAGAGATTGAAGGTTCCGTCTGGTTGTTTTCTGGAAGCGGTAAATCGAGTGGAGATAGACCAGGAAAGAGCACCACTTTTAGATGACCGGCAACTTTCTAAACTTGCCGCCATGGTGGTCAACTCCGCCGCTCGACCAGGAGTTAAGTCGGTGCAAATCGATTTTGACGCTCCGGTCTCGATGCGTCCTTTCTATCGGCAGTTGGTATCAAGAGTAAGAAATTCTCTACCTGAAGGCACCGGATTGACCATGACAGCACTCGCGTCCTGGGTCATCGGAGATGCCTGGTTAAAGAATATGGATGTGGACTCGGTGGTGCCTATGTTTTTCCGCATGGGGGCTGATCGAAAAAATGTGATCCGGTTTTTGCGGGCTTCTAAGCCATTTGATACATCCGGCAAGCATCTTGCCATAGGTGTGTCCATGGACGAGTCCGACATTTTAGATGTTTTTTGTCGCTCCGGGGGAAGTACCCGATTGAGAAATAGAGAGATTTATATATTCTCTCCGGGACAGTGGGAACAAGAGCGTTTAGCCAACACCATAAGGAAATTCATATGACTAAAGAGTTTGTTCGAAAGCTCTCTCAGGGTTCAGAAAAGTCTCTCTTCCTCGATTCTAGAGTCTGCCGACGAGTAGTCACTTTGTTAACCCTGTTGACTCTTCTGGCGTCTGCTCTCGTTCCTGGTGTACTGGCTTGTGGGCCAAGTTTTAAGGATGCTGTCTTTACCCACCAGCTTCATCCGGATCTTCCCCTCAAACTTTTTGCCCGGGGAGAGTTGGGTATTTTAAGACCTGAATTTGCGCGCTCATATCTGGCGGTTGCTTACCGACATATCAAAGGCGTCGAGACCGATAAGGAAGTGGCTGATCAATTTGCCAAATTGTGGGATCGTCGGCTATCCGGGTGTTTTGACAAAGAGCTTTTAGATGCCATGAATGTCTGGTTAGAGGCTCGCAAAAGCATCTCGGATAAGAGCATTGACAATATTGAAGTGTACAAGTTCGATGGCTACTCTTACTCCAGCTATTTGAATATAGCTCCGGATGCTTTTTACAACGCTAAGAAAACCCTTGGAGAACTGGTCAAGAAGTATGGTGCATCCGATACCAGGGTGAAGGATTGGATAGACGCCCAGGATATGGTTTTTGCCCGGGGGGGTGAGTTTTATAACAAGAAGATGCCACCGCCTCCCGAGCCGCTCCCGGACGACGCAGAACAGCAGCTCAAAAATGACAGACAGTACCAGATAGGGTGCGCGTATTTTTATGGCGGAGACTTAGACAAAGCCCTGGAGCAGTTTAGATCTATCAGTGCCGACCCGGACTCTTCCTGGAGTAAACTCTGTCACTATCTTGTGGCCAGGACTCTTTGCCGGAAAGCGACGCTTTCGAGCAAGCCAGGTAATGAATTGAACGAGGCAAAGAGAGTCCTTGATGAGATTCTCGCCAATCCCAAAGAGAGCGCCTATCATGGGGCTGCA
>JAUIJG010000061.1 GCA_030431355.1 bacterium | reverse complement strand
TCCAACAGCTTGCCTGGCTTGTGTTTCACTGGACATTGATGACTGGCATGATCTGGATCCAGGTTGCGGAAAGCTCGAGTTCATTTTAAGACCCAAGAGCTTATGAGCCTGCCCATGAGAGAGCCTTAGCCTGCACTTTAACCAGATCCCTAGCCGGCTCCTTTGCTTGCAGCTTAACACCAAGCCCCGTTCAGGGAAAACCCCATCGTAATGGAAAGCACCTTCCATTACTCTAGAGTTACCTGAGATTGGAATTCGCAAAATTTTAGTCTCCCTCAGAAAAGGCGAGGTCCTGGTCAGTACCCTGACCTCGCCTCCCCTATGAAAAGACCAATTTCATAGACTGAACAACACTTACCAGATCATCTAAAAACAAAAGTTGGTGCCCAGGCACCCGAGATTCATCAGCGCCTGACGATCAGGCGCTCATTCCGCACGGAGGATAATCATGAAAAGTCCAGAAGAGAGTGACAACGACATCGGTATTAACAAGAGTACTACTGCTACAGAGTCACCGCCCCAAGAACCAGATGCTAGCAGCATCAACAGCAGTGGCGCAGACGATCAAAATGTGTATGAGTTCGAGAGTCAAGATCAAAGTAAATTGCTGAATCAACTGTTCCAGGGATGGACAGGTATTTTTGTTATGGCAGCCGGGGTCATTCTGCCTGCAATTCTAATATGCTCCTACCTCTATGCCTGTCACGAAAGGCTTACTCTTCTCATCTTGAAGCACCCGCTTGAATCCCTACTGGAGATGCTTCTTATCGCAGCCATACCGATTGGCAATTACCTGATCTGGTCTTCTTTAACAAAATGCGACTACAGATCTCAAATTAAAAGAGGAATACTAAACGGTCTGGCCCTCGGAAGTTCTTCACTGGTCGCGACAGTCTGCGCTGTTGCCGTTTGCCTTCAGTACCCAACGCGTGCCCTGGATGGCACCAGCTATAGTGCTGAAGTCATGATCATAGGTGGAATATTTTTACTTGCAGCGATTGTTGCCGGATTCTTACTCTGCGAAGTCAAAAAAACAAGGATCACAGAGAGCGGCAGAATAAGAGCCATAGCCATAGCCACCCTGGGAGCGATAATAGCGATAGCTGGATTTGCCGGAGCAGAAGCAAGAGCGATAATGATCAAAGTTGCTGAGTCCATGGCTATTTCAGAAGACGCAGGAAAACAGCGGGAAGGCATGAACAAACTCCGCTGGTTGAATCCAAGAAAGGAACTCAACATGGAGTGCGCTAACTACAAAGCTATCGGTCTGCCCGGAATGTTCTTCAAACTGGACAATGTCACTTTGAGACAACTCTACTTCCAGGTAACCGGTGAACCTTTCAGAGACGATAAATCCGCAAACTTCTCCACCATGCCGGACAACTACCTGCAAAGACATGTTGTCGGCAAACCGATAGATGGACTTAGCCTTCACCGATCAAAAATGATCGGACACATCAATCCCAAAACTCTTTCCAGTACTGTCTATTGGAACTTTGTCTTCAAAAACAATAGCTACTATCCCCAGGAGGCAAGGCTGGAAATAGGATTGCCAGAAGGCGCCGTGGTATCAGGCATGACTGTTTGGAAAGATGGAACAGCCCAGGGTACAATGTTCAAACCGACAAAAGCGAACCCTGGAACAGTAAGCTGGACAACCCACGGTCATGAATCACCGGGAGTAGTGACTGACCTCGGAAGAGGAAGAATATTGCTGCACTGCTATCCAGTGCCTTCCCAAGATCAACTGAGAGCCGCGGTAGCAGTAACGATCCCTGTTAAACTGCATGAAATAAACCAGGCATCTCTGCCGCTTCCTAAGATTATTGATGCGAACTTCTCCATGAAAGGTGATCATCGCATCAGAATGATATCCAGTGACGAAATATCACTGACGGCAGACAAATTGAAAAACGCGAAAATGAGAAACGGACAATATGTCATAACCGGCCCCGTCAGCGGTGAGACTATATCCGGTGCAGGTCTCTCTCTTTCCGTAAATCGCCAGGCCTCTTACGGACCTATCTCTATCTTCGATAGCTTAGGCAACAAGCCTCGTTATGTCACCCAGAAGATTATAAAGACACCGGCGGAAGCACCCAAACGATTGTTGATTGTTCTGGACGGCTCTGAGAGCGTAAAACCCCATCTCGAAAATTTGAAAGAAGTTTTGTCGAAGCTCTCCAGTCAGATAGATACAACTCTCATTCTAGCCAGCAAACAAAGCAAAATTTCCGACAAAGACTACACGATGAAGGAAGCTCTAAATCAGCTAACAGAAAAAGACTTCGTCGGTGGACAGGACAACCTGGAGTCAGTGATCAAAGCGTCCGAACTTGCCGGTGAGGTTAAAAATGGAGCGGTGCTCTGGATACATGGTCCGCAACCAAGTTTCAATAAAGAGATCTACATTCTCAGCCCTTTCCAGGAAAAACCAAACTTCTATGAGCTTGCCCTGGACAATGGCGTAATGGACCCCAATGAATTCTTTAAACACCATAGAGACATAGGTCCATTCACTCCCATCGCCAGGAGCAGCCATCCTTCCGATGATCTCAATCGTTTTCTCAGAAAGTGGACTCCCGGAGGCTTTGAATACATCGTAGAGTACGAAACCACCACCACTCCTCAGGGAGAACTAATCTCTCAAGATTCCCAGATAAGAGAAGTCGGAGCTCTGTTCGCCAAAGAACGATGCGCCATGTATTTGAGCGAAGGACTGATGCGACAAGCTGTTGAAGAAGCGGTTCTTCACCGAATAGTTACCCCTGTGTCGCTAGCTTCCACAATCCTGACAAGCGGTCAGCAAGAGACATCAAGCCTCGCAGAAGGGATGCATAACCGGTCAGTGCACATCGTAACCGCAAACGAAGATGCCGATAACCATCGACTCCGACCTCAAGACACTTACAGCAGTAGCTTGAGAGCATCCAGAGGACCTTTGCACTATTCAAGCCATAGAGCACAAAGAACAGCGGTTCTGCAAGGGGCTTCTAACGGTACACTCGGTCCCCAGGGAGGAGACGCCACGGCTATCCAGGGTATAAACACAGCCGGCACAGTGAGAGTCAACAACCTGGCAAATCTAGAAGCCCTGCTGAATATGGTAGCCAGCAGCATTGAGATACTTGGACTTGCCACTGGTGGCTTGATCCTGGCTTCCATTTGCTTCAAGGCAGAAAGAGAATCAAACTCGATTTTCAAATCTAGTTGGAGCACAAAACTAGCTGTGGGACTAGTGATAATCGCCGCTAGCTTGAGCACCCCGGGAGTAATAAACTACTTCGTGGCTTCAGCCCGGGATGCAAATCTATTCAGCTAGGTACGTGGCAGAATGCCCCCCTCTAGGGGGGCTTCTTAAAAAGTATTAAGAACCAGCCGTGGCCAGGGAACAAATGAGGAGCAAAAGGGAACATATATATTGTGGATATTGGAAGACTCAGATCTTCAAAGATCTGCTGGGCTTCAAAGTTGCCATCAGTTCACCTCTTACTCTCCTGGGAGGTGAACTACTCATGTTTAGAAACCTTATTCAAAAAAGAAGATACTCGATTAATCGAACATCAAGAAGAGATAGTTTTCCGGCAGTGCCATTCCAACTACTTTTCTACATAGGAATAGTTCTTATCTTGCTCACTTCTTTGATCCTCAGCCCAAGTCACCAGACTAAGAAGGTACTTCACTCGCAAAACTTTCTTCTCTCCATCTGCTAGATGCGGTGATCGAGAGAGTCAATCTTGTATACTCTCAATTTCGCCTGACACTTCCACAGATTGACGAGGGGACCGAGATGAAATTAGCGCTAGTAACAGGTGCCAGCAAAGGCATCGGCAAAGCAGTAGCGGAAGGGCTTTTCGATGACGGATTTAGTCTGGCTCTTACTGCACGCTCAAGCGACAAGTTAGAAGAACTGAAAAACGCTCTGCTCTCCCAAAACAATTCAAGCGGTCAAGATGTTGCCATCTATCCTCTGGACATAAGGGATGAAGATGCAATAGACAAAATGATTGAGGACATAAACAAGAAGTTTCAGCGCATCGACCTGCTCTTTAATAATGCAGGCATTTTTCATAAAGGTACCCTCGATCAAAGTTTTGAAGAGTTCTCGGATATGCTGGACATCAATCTGAAATCCGCATTTCTGATGTTGAAAAAAGTTGTACCGGTTATGCAAAACCAAAAGAGTGGAACAGTGATAAACCTTGCTTCCCGCTCAGGAGTACATGCCAAACCAAGATCAGGAGGATATGCTGCCTCCAAGTTCGGTTTCGTGGGCCTGAGTGAGGCTGTATACAGAGATGTCACCGCTGACGGTGTTAAAGTAACGGCACTTTGCCCAGGATGGGTGGATACGGATATGGCAAGTGCCTCAGGACTGGATCCCAAAGATATGATCCAAACGAGCGATATTGTCTCCACAGTAAAGTGGCTACATAGCCTCTCACCATCAGCCTGCGTAAACAGGATAATGATGGAATCGATCAAGCAAGTTTAAACTCTACCCCGATCGAACTTTTACAAGAAGAGGATCGGCAGATGAATATGACTTGATCTGCGCTCCAGAGATTGCCTCTCCTCTGAGAAAACTGATTAGTAAATCATTCAGACTGATAGAAGGTTTAATGCTCCAAAATGAATACTCGATTGCGTATGCCTGGGCATATTTTCGGCTGACGCCCCGAAAAACAACGAGAAGAAACTGAATAAAACGATCAATGACTTCACTCTTTTTCTCCGGTGCCTTAAATGGTGTTGGCTTGCAGAGCTCATTACTTCTCTTGAAGAGCCCCTTTCCAGCTTGGTCGCAAGGGATAAAGAGTTGAACCCCCTTATTTTCGATAAATACACACAAAGTCACTCGTATTTTGTGCAGCATTGTCCAGGCACTTTCATAACTGATTTTCAAAATAGAGCAAAGCTGCCTTGCCGAGAGACTGTTGTCTTCTAAGAAATAGGAAATCGCCTTCATCCATGCTCCGATATTTCTTATGCGATGGAGAGCTGTCCCTGATGTAGCGGAAGTCTGTTTTTTGCAATTGGCACACTCCATCAATGACCTGGTTTTTATCCAGTAGCCTTTGCTGCAGGCACAGCGCGGGCACTTGAATCCGTCTGACCACCTTACAAGTTCAAGTATTTTCTTGTACTCATAGTCGGTTACGGCACAATTCATCAGCTTTTCTAGGTTCATTTGCGTTTCCTCCTTTAGCTTAAAACGTTTTGGAGAAGGAAAAGTTCAAAGGGCCATTAGTGCAAAAACGACAAAAGTGCCAAGTGCAAGATTAAAAGTAAGTGAGATATTGAGATAAAGACACAGCGTTATCTATTTAACTCAGGTTTTTCCTGAGTCAACCACACAAGTCCTATCTACTCAACTCAGGTTCTTCCTGAGCAAACCAGATAAGTCCTATCTACTCAACTCAGGTTCTTCCTGAGCAAACCAGATAAGTCCTATCTACTCAACTCAGGTTCTTCCTGAGCAAACCGGATAAGTTCTATCTACTTAACTCAGGTTCTTCCTGACCAAAGGCGATAAGTCCTATCCACTCAACTCCGGTTCTTCCTGAGTAAAGGCGATAAGTCCTATCCACTCAACTCAGGTTCTTCCTGAGCAAACCGGATAAGTCCTATCTACTCAACTCAGGTTCTTCCTGAGCAAAGGCGATAAGTCCTATCCACTCAACTCAGGTTCTTCCTGAGCAAAGGCGATAAGTCCTATCTACTCAACTCAGGTTCTTCCTGACCAAAGGCGATAAGTCCTATCCACTCAACTCCGGTTCTTCCTGAGTAAAGGCGATAACTATCGAAAACTATTCAGACTTCTCATCGCTCTTATTAAAGACGAATTTCCCCAGAAGATAATCGACAGAAACTTTCCCGGGTCCAAAACAGATTACAAATAGAGCTGTGGTCAAAAACAAAAACGGGGTGGCCTCGGTAAATGGATCTGCGTCTTTGAAAATATTTTTGACAGCCTCCAGGTGTTTTTCCACGGTTAAATAGGCAACACACATTGTAAAAGCCAGCAGCACCCCTACAGGCCTCGTGGCAAAACCTATAGCTAGCAATAGTCCGCCGAAACACTCTACAGAACCAGCAATCCAGGCGTTTAAATCAGGCAATGGAATCCCCAGTCCGGTAAAAAACTGGGCTGTCTTTTCATGATTTTGGAGTTTACCCATTCCCGTATGAAAGAACTGCAATCCCCAATGAACTCGGAACACAAATAGCAGGAGGTGTTGAAGCACATCACCAACTTTTACTAGAAGTCCGTAGGCTTTCTTTCCTAACTCAATGACCGGATTATCCATAGTAACTCTCCCTGTGGTAGGAATTGAATTATATGCTAAATTTCACCGAGAATAGTATCAATTGGCACTGTCCATTACTCCATAAAAGATAGGATCAGCATCTGGAATATCTTCATCCTGTGGAGTCGCGTTTATATAAGTACTGAAAACATGCCCGGGAGTATATCGGGATGTCGAGCCGAAATAGATGCCTCCTTCCGGTCCAATGGCAGGACTAGCTCTATCTAAGTTGCCTTCAACTGATATAGACCACAACACTTCAAAGCGATCATCAAGCGGTCTGAGTGCATAAATTCTTCCTGCTGTTTCAGGAGCGGTGAAACCCTTCTTCTGTCCCCGGACGCCAACATAAATAATCCCTTCTTTATCCAGAGAGACATCGGTCAGACCCCCGATGCAGCTGGGAGAAGCTTCCGTTGGATGCCAGGTCCTTAAAATAGATCCGTTTGCAGGATTTATTCTGTGCAGAGAACCACCAGGACTGTTTGAATATCGCAGAATCGTAGTTGAAACATATACATCTTTCACCTTTCCCTCGCTTTCAAACAGGGCGATGCCTCCGGCAAAATGACTTCTAGGTCTCTCTCCATCTACCAGAACAGGTCCCCAGAGAAGTTTACCTGTCTCTCCCTGATCTTGAACGGCAAAAGCGACGGGAAGAAAACTGGCCGCCAGCATTCCTCTCAGAGCCATGCCCGCTACATAGAGTGTTCCTTCGCTGCCTACAGCAATATCTTGAGCACCAAATTTGCGATTGTGAATTCGCCAGATCAGTTTTCCAGTAGCCCTCTCTACCGCAATCAGCTCCCCGCCTTCCCTTTCATCGATAAGGGCAGTAGCCGCATAAACTCGGGATCCATCCGGTGATAGCGCAGGCGGTGCAGTAATCGGGTTGCCCAGAGAGCCCGTGGCTGGATAACGCCACACGAGCTTTCCGTCTCTGTTAACGGCATATAGAGCGTTGGTTTCTGAGCGAACCGTAGTTGGTGCCCTGTGCTTGTTAGGAGGACCGGCCGAAGTTCCGAAAATGATGAGACCATCTTCAGTAACAAGAGGTCCACCTACAATCTCTCCTCCACCTTCCGGGTCGTCAGGGCGAACGGGATCATGACTCTTGAACTTCCAAATTACGGCTCCCTTTTTAGGATCAACCGCATAGAGCTTTCCATCGCCTCTACCAAAATAAAGATTTCCGTTCAAGGGGTCGACTGCCGCAGAACCTTCCACTGTGCCGTTATAGCCATTTAAATGGTAGCCTACACCGGCAGGCGCATCCTTCTCCGTTGTGGGACGTCCTTTGTATCTGTAGGCAAATTTAGTCTCGTCTAGCTTGAGCGGAGACCAGAGTGATCGACCGGTAAGACGATCCAGACCGTGAATTTTTCCATCAAACTTGTCCCAGTTTCTCTTGCGCTTTCCGAAACCACGAACCACGCCCCAACTGCCGAAAAAGACTCCGGATTTAGTCACCGTAGGCTCCATGTTGATGGCATGACCATCATTGGCAACATGTTCCCACACCTTGTTGCCTTTTCTGGCGCCGTTCACAACCGCTCTTCCTGTCCTCCTCGGGTCATGACTACTCATGTTCCAACCTTTGTAGAATTCCTGGTCGATGGCGATAGCACCCGGCGAAAATCCGATGGAAAGAAGAACTATGAGTGACACAAAAATTCTTCTTGCCTCTGAGACAGACTTACTTTCCAAACTAATCTCCTTTCCACGAAGTCTAACTAGATATTGTCGGACAAACATTTAGATAGAACTTCTCCTAAATCTTCAATGGCTGTAATGGTGGTGGCACCTGTACGGCGGCTAAAGACTTCGACCTCTCGGTTGACAGCTTTCTTACCTACAGTGACTCTGATCGGGATTCCAATTAAGTCTCCATCGTTAAATTTTACCCCAGCGCGGACTTGTCTGTCGTCAAGCAGAACTTCATGCCCAGCAGATAGAAGTTTACCGTAGATCTCTTCTGCCACTTCAGCCATTGTAGAATCATTCATATTCACAGGCGTAATCAAGATCTGGTAAGGCGCCGCAGCGACCGGCCAGACGATGCCCTTTTCATCGTGGGATGTTTCGACGATTGCAGCCATTAGGCGCTCAACACCGATTCCATAGCTTCCCATTACAAGGTCTATTTTGCTGCCATCTTCCTTCAAGGCGGTGGCGCCAAGAGAATGGGAGTATTTAGTTCCCAACTTGAATATATGACCCACTTCAAGGGCGTTTTCTATTTTCAAACTCCCCCCGCACTCAAGACAGCTCTCCCCTTCTTTGAGAAGTCTTAGATTCTCCCATCGGTCTACCTTGATGTCCCTTTCAACTGATACATTCTTAAAGTGAAAGTCATCCTCATTCGCGCCTGTCTGCATGTTGAAACGACCTTTCAAAGACAGGTCTGCTACAACTTCGACATCCGAGGAAGAAAAATTCACGGCGCCAAGAGAGCCCGGATGCGCTCCCATAAGAGAAAATATTTCATCTGCCTCTGCCGGTCTCAGACTATCTTCCTTGAGGGTTACGGCAAGTGCCACTTCATTCAGCTCCTGGTCTCCTCTAACCAGTATGATGTGTAGCCTCTTTGCACCCTTAAAAATCAAGGTTTTTATTTGCCTGTCCGCCACAACCCCATCTTCAAAGGATTCAAGCTCGGCAATCGTTCTAATACCCGGAGTGGCAAACTTCTCTAATGGCAACTCTTCCGGTCCATCATCAGATGGAGATACACGCCCCAGAGCCTTTTCAAGATTGGCGTTGTAACTACAATCCGGGCATACAACGAGCTTATCTTCACCCGACTCTGTTATCAAAAGAAACTCTGCGGATTGCGCACCTCCCATGATGCCTGAGTCGGCTTCTGCAATATTTACTTGCAGCCCACAACGAGCGAAGATTTTCTCGTAAGCTGCCTTATGCAGATTGTAGGACTGATCCAGGCCGTTCTCATCTATATCGAAAGAATAAGAGTCTTTCATGGTGAATTCACGCACGCGAAGAAGACCGCCTCTTGGCCGCAATTCATCTCGGAACTTGGTCTGGAACTGATACCACATTTGGGGCAGCTGCTTGTAGGAATTGATATGCTTAGATGCAATATGAGTAAAGATCTCTTCGTGGGTAACACCTAGGACTAACTCGCTAGACTTGCGGTCTTTCAAACGAAACATGATGTCTCCCATGGAATTCAGACGTCCTGACTGCTTCCAATATTCAGTCGGACTCAGAGCGGAAAGCAAGCACTCCTGGGCGCCAATGCCATCAAGCTCCTCCCGAATGATGCGCATTAACTTCCTTCTTACCCGCTGAGCAAGAGGCAGAAGACTGTAAATACCGCTCCCTATCTGTTGAATATAGCCACCGCGCAAGAGCAGCCTGTGACTTGCCGACTCAACACCTGCCGGATCTTCCCGCAGGGTGGATATAAAAGCTCTACTCCATCTCATTGCCCAATCTCTCCTTAAAATAAAAATGCCTCCCCTTTTCCGGGAGGCTCTCTGTTCTCTTGCTGTTCACAAATAAGTTTCTAAACTGCAAAAAGGAAACCCGCCCCATATCTTGGAGTTCTTGGAGGGTTCGGGCTAAGTGCTGCAGTTCTCATGATTCAACTATTATGCCGCCGAAAAAATTGCTGTCAATGGGAAATCAATCTCTTTTAAGAAAGGTATTCAAAAGTTAGAGATCTTCTAGGCGCGGAATCCCCATATTCCAGGCTGTGCTAAAGTTTCTTGAAGGCGCAGGAGACAATAGGTAATGCACAAGACCGCACTGGTAGCTTTTTCCAAAGACCCTACCAGATCAGAAGTAAAAACCAGACTATCGGAAAAATTTTCAAAAGCCGATAGAGTTTCTATTTATACAGCTCTCTTAGAAGACTTCCTTGCCGAACTGACAAGATTGCCGCGGTCCCTTGATACCGAAAGCTACCTGGCGTGCCATCCCAACAAAGATTCACTCTTTTACAAAAACCTGGAGAGAGAGTTCAATATTCTTCTAATCGATCAAGAAGGTTTCGACCTCGGAAAAAAAATGGCTCGGGTCATGGACAACCTCTTAGAAGAACATTCCAAAGTAATTGTTTTCGGAACCGACACACCCTTGATACCATTTGCCGATGTGCTTGAAGCGATTGCTTCCACAGACTGGCAAGTACTAATCGGTCCATCCTTTGATGGCGGCTACTATTCAATAGGAGTGGACAGCAGCATCTCGGCAAAATTACCAAACGGGTGCGCGTCCCTATTTGAAGGAGTAAAATGGAGCACAGATAATGTGCGGTCCCGAACAATATCTAACTGCAAAAATTCAGAATTAAAAGTGAAAGAGCTACCTCCGGCTAGAGATATAGACAGAGCAAGTGACCTTGACTATTTGATTGCGAATCTAAACAATGCCAACAGATGTCGACTGCCTCGATTGACAAAATGCCTGGAATCCCTCCGTCTGATCGCCAACAAATAATATGAGCGAAACAAGCAAGATAGCCCAGAAAGCTTGGCTCCCTCCGGGAGGAGAGTTGGTTGAAGACTGGGAATTCCGCAAATATCTCGACAGTACAAAGAGCTTATTTCCAGGCGAGTTCTCCGCCTACAACTATGAGTCGGCAGATGTAGAAGATATCAGCGGCAATATCAACAGAGTAAAGCGGGTAAAGATTAAAGACACCGTAAATAATACCGCCTTGATTATCAAACATGTACCAAGAGATGGAATGCTGGCTCGCTTTCCAACCATTCAATTCTCCCCGTCAAGACTGGAATATGACCGAATATGGCTGGAATTCGCCTCTGACGCACTCAGAGAAAACACCATACTCAAAGTACCGAAAATCTACCACTTTGATCCAGAGCTGCGCTGCCTGGTTATGCAAGATCTCGGTCTCGATTCCCTGGCACAAGCCCTGAGCAAGAATCACTTCACCCATGAGGAGTTGGTGAAGAGCGTAGCTGAGATAGGAGAGGGGCTTGCCGGCATTCACTTTCTCCAGACAATTACCGAAACAAGGGCTCAATATGGATCAAACAGAACATCCTCGGATAATTCAAAAACCACCTTCATGCCAAACCCGGCCGCAAGAGAAAATCGTCCTTATATATTCTCGCTCCATCTGGATAGACCGGACCTGGTGGCTGAACTCTGGAGAGATAGTAGCCACGAAATAATTTCTCTGGATGAGAGACTCAGCTATCAGTTCCGATTCATTGAAACATGTGCCGGGAGAATCAAACCTATTATGAATCATCTGGTGTCAAAATTGGACGAGAAGGAAGGAGCCGTCTTTGTGCACGGCGACCTACATACCGGCAGCCTTATACTAAGCGAATCAAATCCCTTTGCTATCGGAATCATCGATGCAGAGCTGGCAGACTTCGGACCTGCCGGGCTTGATCTGGGTCTTCTTCTTGCACATCTAATTGCGGGCATTGATTTCAATATCAACAAAGTACCTGAAATAGCAGAGAGCTTCATTGGCAGTTATGTGCGTCGATCCGCTTCCTTTGAGAACGCCAAATCACCTACTCTCGAAGATGTTTGTCTCTACACCGGAGCGGAAATTTTGAGAAGACTGATGGGTCCAGCCGGCTTCAACTCTCCCATTGAAAAAGAAAAGTTCGAATTCTTACTGGAATTCTCTTGCAAGCTTATTTTAGAACCGACAAAATCTAGCAATATCCTTTTTCCGGAGTTAACCAGAGAACAAAATGGCTGAACTGAGTGATCTTGAGCCATCATCCAAAAGATTCATAGAGAGATATCCATTTCCGGACTTGCCGGCACCACATCTTGCCCCGCTTCAAAAACCTCTGTCAGAATCTAAAGTCGCCCTGGTAACTACCGCCGGCCTTCATCTCAATACGGACAAACCCTTCAGCAAACTTTTTTTGGTCAGCGACTGTTCTTACAGAGAAATACCATCCGATGTAGATCCTCGAAATTTGCAAATAACACATACCAGCGAAGAGTTTGACCAGAGCGGGGCAATCCAAGATCTCAATGTTGTTTTGCCGATAGACCGAATGAAAGACCTCTTGAAGAAAGGAAAAATCGGAGCCATTAACCACAGACACTTCAGCTTCATGGGTTCTCTACCAAGAACCGGCGCGCTCCGCAATAAGACCGCCCCGGCGCTTGCGCGTTCGCTGAAAGAAGATGGAGTTGACATTGTTTTTCTAACTCCTGTCTGACCGATGTGCAATCAGACTGCCGCTCTGATTGCCAGGACTCTGGAAGAGAACCTGATTAGTACCATCATGATCTCGTTGCTGAAGGAAGTAACAGAAAAAGTCAGGCCACCCAGAGTGCTGGAGGTACCGTTCGGATTTGGACATCCGCTCGGCTTGCCCAATGACCCAACGACACATCTAGAAGTGCTGGAAGCCTGCCTGAAACTTTTGGAAGAAGCAAAAGAACCTGAAACCTGGCGGCAATTTCAAGTATCTCGCAAACAAGGATTCAGACTATGAAGCCCAAAAGAATAATCATCGATACCGACATAGCCCTGGGTCAAAAACAGAGAGATGTGGACGACGGCCTGGCTATTGTAATGGCAGCAGGTAGCCCGGACTTATCTATCGAAGCCATCACGCTCACCTATGGAAATGACAGCCTGGATAACGTGGAACAGTCGATGAATAGGCTGGCTACTCTAATGGAAGGCTTCTCAATTGAAGCCGTCAGAGGAGCCGACAGCGCATCTGATTTAGGAAAGGTGAGCGAAGCCACCGAAAAGATAATTCAAACATTGAAGGAAGACAATGCTACCATCGTCGCTATCGGTCCCCTGACAAACATAGCCAGCGCCCTCATACATGAGCCTACAATTGCCGAGAGAATAGACGAGATTGTGATGGTAGCAGGTAGACAACCGGGTCAGCGCTTCTTGACCGGCAACCATGACAAATCCCATCCTGACTTGAATTTCGAAAGGGATCCGGAAGCAATGAAGTTCCTAATCAATTCAAAAGTCCCTATTACTCTTGCACCATTTGAGGTATCAAGCAAAGTATGGGTAACCAGAGATGTTCTTGAAAAAGTGAGCAAAAACAACACAGCTTTGACCAACTATCTCGTAGAGCATTGCAGCCGGTGGCTTGAGTTTTGGGAAGACACTTTTTCGACACCTTTACTAAAGGTAGAAGCTTTCAACCCTTTTGATACCCTCGCCATCGCCTGGCTTACGGACCGAGACTTGCTTAGCTGTTCTCCAGTGGATATAGCAGTGGAGACCGACAACTATGACCTTACGGATACTGCCATGCAGGGTACGGGCTCGCCAGCCAAACCATACCTACATGCCAGACGGGAAGAAACAGCCAATACGTCTTTGGACCAACAATCAGGAATCGAACCCCTCGGGCAAAACCAATCGTCAAATAAATCGGATGTTGAACCGAACAAAAAACCAGTATATCTATACATCTATGACGTGCAAAGAGAAGCGTTTTTAAACCGCCTGATAAAGAGATTGAAATAGCAATGGATTCGGACAGCGGCAGGAACAAAATAAAAATTGCTCTTAAACTAGGTCTTTTGGTAGTAGTTTTCTCAGCTTTCTACATGGTCTCATCAAGCTTTCGCCAGTATGTAGATCTAGATTCATTCCTTGCCTTCATCAAAAGTACAGGACCGATGGCTCCACTTGTTTATTGCGGTATCTATCTAATAGGTCCGACAATATTTTTACCCGCCTCCATTCTCACCATGGCCGGTGGCGCAGTATTCGGACCGGTAATGGGAACGATCTACACTATCTTTTCAGCCACATTGGGGGCGACAATTCCCTTCCTACTGACACGCAAGTTTGGGCGCGGTCCTCTAGAGAAGGCCCTTGGTAGATATGAAAATTTCGACAAAAAGTTCAAGCGCTTTGAAAAAAGTGTTGAAGAAGAAGGCTGGAAATATGTAGCCATTACAAGGCTGGTTACCATATTTCCATTTCTGATATTAAACTATGCCTTCGGTTTGACAAAAATTCGGCTCTGGACATTTGTCTGGGCAACATTTGTGTTCATGTTACCGGGAAGTTTTATGTTCAACTACTTCGGCTACGCGGGAAGGGAAGCTCTCTCCGGTAGTGAAAACACCGTAAAGGTCATCTCACTAGCCATAGGCTTTTTCTTGCTCATGAGTGTGATGCCGAATTTGGTAAAGTATCTCAAGAAGAACGGCACAACGGAGGAAGAGAGCTAATGGCGCGGCTAGTTGACGGTTCTCACTATGACGCAATTGTCATAGGTGGTGGAGCCGCCGGTCTGGTATCCTCCGGCTTTATCAACGCTCTGGGCCTCAAGGTTGCTCTTGTTAGCGACGGTCATCCGGGCGGAGAGTGCCTGTGGACCGGCTGCGTACCATCCAAATCTTTGATTCATTCAGCCGAAGTAGCTCATATCCTAAAACAAAACGGTGCCGAAATTCCGGAAGATGTTTTCCTACAAGCCCTGAAAAACATGCGCTTCGCCAGAGAAAAGATTGCCCATCACGACAGCGTGGAAACCATCGAAAGAAGTGGCGTCTCGGTACTGGACGGCCGAGCTGCTTTCCTGGACTCCCACCGAATCAAAGTGGGTTCGGCCACTATCTCCGCCGGAAAATTTGTTGTCGCCACCGGAGGCTACCAGGCGATTCCCAAGATAGAAGGATTCGATACCATTAATTGCTTAACCCACGAATCTATACTGGAGCTGGAGGAAAAGCCGAAGTCACTGGCAATAGTCGGCGCCGGACCGGTGGGAGTTGAATACGCTCAGACGATGACCCGACTTGGAATCAAGGTCTACCTTTTTGAATTTGCCGATCGTGTTCTACCTAGAGAAGAGCCGGAAGTAAGTGCCCTTGTGCAAAAAATTCTTGAGGACGAGGGAGTAGAGGTTCATACCTCATGTAGTGTCACATCGGCTAATGCCGAATCCGACACCACCATTATCTTACACTTCCGCAAAGACGACAAAGAAGGAAGCATTAATACCCATGCGGTGCTGGCGGCTACAGGGAAGACGCCTTCCACCGGAGACTTGAATCTTGACAAAGCGGGAGTCTCACTTACAGAAAGAGGATTCGTAAAGGTAGACGAACACCAGAGAACCAGCGCCGCTCATATCTTCGCTTGCGGCGATGTATGCGGCGAATTTCAGTTCACCCACTATGCGGATCACTGTGCCCAGATTGCTGCATTGGGCGTTTGCTTTCCACTATTTGGTCAGTTTTTCAAAAGCGAGAAGCTTATAGTTCCCTGGTGTACTTTTCTGGACCCGGAAGTAGCTAGTGTCGGATTGAGAAAAGAAGAGGCTGTCTCCAAAATGGGCTCTGATAGCGTCTTTGAGCTTAAATATTCACTCGAAGACTTCGACCGTGCCATAGTCGACGACAAGGCCAGAGGATTCATGAGTGTGCTGGTTGACAAAAAAGGATATATTCTCGGCGCCACTATCATCGGTGAAAGAGCCGGAGAGGTTATACACGAATTCTCCCTGGCGATGAAGAACGGAATCCCCATTACCGGACTGAGTAAAACCATACATGTCTATCCGACAATGAGCGCAGCCGTGCGAAATCTCAGCGCCCAGTTCTACAAAACTGTCGCAAAAGATTCATTCGGACTTAAAGCAGCCAGAGTTTTAGCAAAACTGATGAAGTAAAGGATTCTGAAAAGAGCTGTGAAATTGTTATCCATAGTGATTCCTATCTCCGGCGAGAGCAGTGCTACCCTGGACAATCTATACGATTGGATAGTGGCTTCAGAATCTACCTATGGAGAAGAACAGATAGAGTGGATAGTCAGCCTGGACGACACCGATTCCACTTTACAATCATATAAAGACTCCAAGCTGTCGGACAACGTCCTGGTAGACAAAATCCGGAGCAAGTCGGATTTTCGAGTAACCACCTCCTCCAAAGGGCGTGGCATCCAGATGAACGAAGGAGCAAAAGCATCTAGCGGAGATATTCTGCTGTTTCTGCACTGCGACACACGCCTGGACAATGGCTGGCTGGAAGCACTAATTAAGATCCCGAGAGACTGGAATTGGGGAGCGTTCAGCCCAGCCATCGAAGCGGAAGGCTTGCTCTTTAGAATAGCGGAAAGATTCGGCAAATTTCGCTCCAGAACCCTCAGCCTTCCCTACGGAGACCAGGCCATTTTCGTGGAACGATCACTCTTCGAGAAGTCAGGTGGTTATTGCCAGGAGATTCTTTTCATGGAAGATCTTCACCTCTCGGAAAGACTGGCTAAAATCGCAGGGGAACCGAGAATTCTTGATTGCAGAGCGATCACCTCAGGTCGCAGATGGCAAGATAAAGACAAGCACCCCGTGAATCAGTCGATCAAAAACTTACTGGCTCTGGCGGCATTCAAATCAGGGCTTGGAAGAGATAAAATAGAAAGCTGGTATCGCTCTTAGGACTCAAGACCGAGTTGAAGAATAACCATCTTTCT
>JAUIJG010000533.1 GCA_030431355.1 bacterium | reverse complement strand
ATGCTTGTTTCTGCTGCACGGTTCTGGGTGTAGTCGATTTCGTCCATGATAGTAGTTGATTCCTAAAAAAAACGTGATTTGCGAGATGCACCCATTTTAAGCGTGACATATTGTTGACGTAAGTGGTGAAACTACGTAGGCACAAGATTAAATTCGTAGACGCAATAATACTGGCGCTTTTCAGGAATTCTTTCGAAGCAGACCGTCGAAGACCACCTCTTGAAACGTCTCCACAGGCTTCAGGTTCTGGCTTGTTTTTGCTCTCATAACGGCACCTTCCCAGCCGCTGAGAAAGATCTCTGCCAGATCAACCGCTTCGAAGTCTCTGGTTATCTCACCTTTGGTCTGACCTTCTTCAATACAGGCGGCGAAGACATCCCGCCACTTGGACATAACCAGGTAGAGTCTTTCTCTCAAGACTTCGCTCTGGCTGGACATCTCCTGGCTCAAGTTGCCTATCAGACATCCCCTTGTACATTGTCCTTCTCGAAGCCGCTCTTTACTGTTCTTGCAGTACTTTCTCAGTCTTGCAATTGGAGAGATGCTTTGATCCCGGAGTACCGAAAGGGCTTCTTCCTGGTAGGTTCTGTCGAATTCGGTGATTATCTCCAGGGCAAAATCTTCTTTGCTGTCAAAGTAGTAGTAGAAAGATCCTTTCGGTACACCCACACATTTGAGAACTTCTGCTATGCCGGTATTGGTATAACCTTTCAACATCATTATGTCGGTACCGGCTTTTAACAATTCCTCCCGGGTGTTTTGTTTTGAACTAGTCTTGGGTGTCATCTTCTGAGATCCTTTATTCTACTATCTGCATATTAGACCAGTCGTCTAAACCTGTCAATTTACAGGGACCGCCCATGATCAGCTACAGAAACATCTTTTCAGCCCGCATAGTTTTACCTGGGTGCCCCGGTGAAATTTTTCTGCTCTGCTACTCTCTTTTAGTGTCGTATGCAGTGCCATGTTTCCAGCGGTCTCCAGGGCGAGCAGACCGGCTATCAAGTATTCTTTCAATACTTTCATCGGACCGGTCTTGTTTATCTTTAGATAGCAGGTCATCTCTCTGGAGACCTGTTTGGTGATTGCCGGTGTTTTGTCCATCAAAATAATCAAGCTAAGAGCCGATAAGGGGCTCATGTGCATGAAGTGTTCCAGGAATTCTTTTCCCGTATCCGTTGCCCAGTTGCTAAAGTAAGCAAGACCCAGGCTGCTTATTGTGAAAGTTAGTAGTCTCTTTAGTCTCATCGGTCCATCTAGCTTTCCAGAAATTCAAGAATTCTTCTCTTACTTTGATTTCCTGTCAATCTGGCTTTCTCTTTTCCGTTTTCGAAAAGAAGGAGGGTAGGCACTGAGTTGATTCGGAACTGCTTTGTCAGCTCCGGATTTTCATCGGCGTTTAGTTTGCCGACTTTTTTCTCGTCTTTTGTCAGCTCTGCAATCTCATCGATGGTTGGAGCCAGCAAGCGACAGGGTCCGCACCAATCGGCATAAACGTCTACCAGGACTGGACGATCGCAGTCCATGACCTCTTTCTTGAAGTTTTGGTGGTCGAATTTTTGGGTGGACATTGTTTTCTCTCCCGTGTTCTATATTTTGGGGCTATCTTCTTACTGTCACTTTCTGCGGCAATCTCTTTTTTGTTTCGATGCCTTTGTCCCAGCGCGATTCAAAAACTGTCATCAGTTGATAGATTGCCAGCCCGGTAAAGGTTGCTGTTACCATTACCCTTAAGTTCTCTATGGCTGCTTCCATGATCCTTCTCTCCTGTTTATCTCTTGTTGTTTAAAACACTGAATTTTGAATTATTAGACCGGTCGTCTATAAATGGCTAAAAAATTAGGCTTTATAGGTCCCTGTAGCCAATTTGTCTCTTCTGGCAGATGCTTCCACCAGGTTCCTTACCATGCTTCTACGTCTTTCTCTCAACTGACTGATCCAAACACCATGGAGTTTTTGTTTGCAGTTTGATTCCGGCTTCTTCTCCGTCTCCTGGATGCTCTTTAACCAGTCCTGGGTTAAACTTCGTTTCAACATTTTCCTTCTCCTTCGTTCATCCGACTCTACCATATTAGACCGGTCGTCTAGCATCTGTCAAGGCCTTTTCAAACAGTTTTAAGATGGGTCCGGATGCATTGCCTGAAAGTTCCGAAAAGCATTATATGGAAGGCATTTAGAAGATTGATAAATCTGTGGATTGGTCGATTGGTTATCCGGATCAGATTGAGAAGCGTTGACCTCGGCAAGAATTTCCCGGCTTTTTTCAGTCTCAGTTCACCAATTCCTTTAATATGGATTTGGATAGGCGAGTTGAAGTGGAAAAATGAAAGCGATGCTGCTCAAAGAGCCCGGTAAACCTCTTGTCGGGAGCGAAGTTCCGAAACCTATGCCGAAATCCGGTCAGGTTCTGGTTAAGGTGACAGCTTGTGGGGTTTGTCGTACAGACTTGCATGTGCGGGACGGGGAGTTGTCCCAGGCTGTCTCTCCCGTGGTCCCCGGCCATGAAGTGGTCGGATCAATTGAAAAGATTGGCGATCACGTTTCTCACTTAAAAATCGGTCAAAGAGTATGTATTCCCTGGCTTGGAGGTACATGCGGTGTGTGTGCCTACTGTGGAGAGGGAAGAGAAAATCTTTGCGACCGGCCTGTCTTTACCGGTTGCACTATAGATGGTGGCTTCGCCGAATATTTGGTGGTTGATGCCGGATATTGTTTTCCCGCTCCCGAATTCTATTCTGATGCGGAGTTGGCTCCTCTTCTTTGTGCGGGGCTCATTGGATGGCGTTCTTATAAGTTTGCCGATCAAGGTGAGAACCTCGGTATTTACGGATTCGGAGCAGCGGCTCATATCATCGCCCAGGTGGCAGCTTCACGGGGAAAGCGGATATTCGCATTTGTTCGCCCCGGAGATGAAGCCGCCAAACAATTTGCCCGGGATTCAGGTGCTGTCTGGGCGGGGGATTCCGACAAGATGCCTCCGGAGGAGCTAGATTCCGCCATTATCTTTGCCCCGGTCGGCTCCCTGGTTCCTCAGGCTCTGAGAGCCTGCCGAAAAGGGGGAGTAGTGGT
>JAUIJG010000060.1 GCA_030431355.1 bacterium | reverse complement strand
CAAAAATGCTGTCAAGATATCTCCAGACATTTTCGAAGCTCGGCAGGAAGATGCTGTTCACCAGCCATAGATAAAAGTGATCGATGTACCATTTGTTGTAAGAGATGCGATAAAGCAGTCCCTGAGCCTTGGCAATATCCGCGTGGAAATTCAAGGACTTGGACACATACATCAGATAAGCGAATACAAAACCAATTAAGGCAACGCCGGTGGAGATGGCGACCATGCCCCAGTTGACCACTTCCTGATGGGGGTGACCGAAATAGACAAAGCTGCCGAAGGCGTTGGCCGCTGGTACCGCACCGGTAAACGCGAAGGAAAGTGCATTGAAGCCGAGCAGAGCACCGGCCGCCATGGAGGGAATAGCAAGAGCCCAGAGCGGCCCCCACATGACCGGGGTCACTTCATGGGGCTTGGCATCTCCCCGGTACTCACCGGAGAATACAAGGAAATAAAGTCTGAACATATAGAAAGCGGTCAGTCCTGCGGTCAGGACAAGAACCGCTCCTATAATAGGATTGTAGGCATAAGCTGCCGAAACAATCTCGTCTTTTGAGAAGAAAGCACTGAAGGGTGGGCATCCTGCGATGGTCGCCGTTCCGATTAAAAACGGAATCGCTGTCTTCTTCATGGACTTGGAAAGTCCGCCCATCTTTCTAATGTCTTGTTCGTGGTGGAGGCCGATGATCACAGCACCACTGCCAAGGAAGAGCATCGCTTTGAAGAAGGCGTGGGTCATCAAGTGGAAGAGTCCGGCGGAGTAGGCGCCGGCACCGAGACCAACGAACATGTAACCTAGCTGAGAACAGGTCGACCATGCCAGCACTCGCTTGATGTCGTACTGGCTCATGGCGATTGTGGCAGCCATGAATGCGGTGAATGCGCCGATAGAAGCAACTACGAGGAGTGCGGTACTGTCGGTGCCCCCTGCCGGTGTCAGGAACACTGGGTAAGCTCTGGCGACCAGGTAGATACCGGCTGCAACCATTGTGGCAGCATGGATAAGGGCCGAGATAGGTGTCGGTCCTTCCATGGCGTCGGGTAACCAGACGTGTAGAGGGAATTGCGCAGACTTAGCCATCGGTCCCATGAAGATCAAAAGAGCGATGACAGTAAGCATGAAGCCGGCGTCAGGGGCAAGAGTGTTAGCCGCCACAGCCTGGCCGATAGCTCCGGCAAGATCAGTGCCACCTACCTGGGCTGAGAATGCCAGGATGGTGCCGCCGCCCCAGAAGTCTCTGGTCACGAAGTAAAGCATGAGCACGCCGATCAAAAAGCCGAAGTCGCCAACTCTGTTTACAACAAAGGCTTTCATGCAGGCTGCTGCCGCTGTGTCTTTGTACCACCAGAAACCGATGAGGAAATAACTGCAAACACCGACTAGTTCCCAGAATCCGTACATCTGAAAAAGGTTGGTCGAGACAACCAGTCCAAGCATGGAACCGGTGAAGAGAGAAAGGTAGGCGTAGAAACGAGCGTAGCCGGGGTCGTCTCTCATGTAGCCATGGGTGTAGATCTGAACCAGCATGCTGACCGTGGTCACAACGATGAGCATCATCGCGGTGAGATTGTCCACCAGTAGACCGACAGAAAGCTTGAAGGCATCACAGGTGAACCAGTCGAAATTAAGCTGGAAGCCTGAGAGGCTCGGGTCTGAGATGAAAGCCTGAAGCACTAAAAGGGATTGGAGAAATCCGATGGTGACCGCGCCCACCGACATAACCATTGAGGCGGTCTTGAACCAACGCCTCTGACCGATGTCGATTCCGGCAAGCATAAAGCAGGTGATGATGGCGAAGCCGACAAAGAAAGGCAGGGCCACGATCATCCAGGAATTTTCTACGCAACCTCTAAGAAGCTCGGGGGTCATCGCGATATTTCTCCAGTGCTGACGAGATGTCAGGGATTCGATAGTAAGGAGCGGTTCTTGGTGCCGACCGCTGAAATTTAGGCTTCAATAATATACAGCGACACGGGGTGACACTTCATACATCTGGTTCAGGAAGAGGATATCAAGAACAACCTTTTAGTATCGCCAACGGTTCTTGGCTACCCGCGAACGCTCAGGGGATTATGAATAGCGCCGAGATGCTACGCCATGACATATCCTGGGTGAAAAGATTTTTCATTTCAATAATTCTTCAAAGAGGGGGTTTTGGTACCAAAATCGCTGGCAGGAATTTCGTCGGTCCTTATATACTGTGTGGCCGGTTTTGAAAGTTTTATTTTCAAGGCTGAATTTACTAGTTTCCAAAGCGACAGCTCCCGAGGCGACAAAGTGAACGATTCCGCACTCCTTCTAAACGTCTTACTATTCCTTCCATTAATTGCGTCGATATTCATACCCCTTGTCCCCAATGACAAGTTGGCCCGGGGCATGGCTATCGGTTTCAGCCTGGCGATGCTGGCAGTTTCTCTGCTTCTCCTCGGCAGTTTCCGTTTCGGTTTCACCGGGATGCAGTTCATCACCTTTGTACCCTGGGTGACCACACCGGTCAGCCTGGCTTATCACATTGCCGTCGACGGTCTCAGTCTATCGATGGTTCTATTAACAACCTTTGTCACACTGATGTCGGTCCTGGCAAGTTATTCAATAACCAAGCGGTGCCGCCTCTACTACAGTCTTCTGATGCTCCTCACCTTCTCGGTTCTGGGTGTGTTCGTCTCACAAAACCTTGTTCAGTTCTTCGTAATGTACGAACTAGAACTGGTGCCCATGTACTTTTTGATTGCCATATGGGGCGGTCCGAGACGGGGCTACGCTGCCATGAAGTTCTTGCTCTACACCTTCTTCGGTGGCGTGATCATGCTGGGCGGTCTGCTCTATACATATTCTGAGCTGATGGCAATCAACCCAAGCGCCGCCTCCTTCAATATGACAATGTTGGCAACAGCAGCAGCCGGACTTCCAGTGGCAAGCCAATGCATAGCCTGCCTCTGCTTCTTCCTCGCCTTCATCATCAAGCTGCCATCCGTACCTTTCCACACATGGCTACCCGATGCTCACGTAGAAGCACCGACACCCATATCCATGATCCTGGCAGGACTGCTATTAAAGATGGGTTCCTACGGTCTGGTAAGAATTTGTATGGGCTTTTTCCCAGCATTCTTCATCGAGTACGGCCCGTGGATTGTGGCTCTGGGAGCAATCAATATTCTCTGGGGTGCTATAGCTTGCCTGGTTCAGCAGGATATGAAGCGGATTATCGCTTTCTCCAGCGTCAGCCACATGGGCTTTATCTTGCTCGGTATCGGCACCCTATCTAACACCGCGGTGAATGGTGCAATATTCCAGATGTTATCCCACGGTTTCATCTCCGCCATGCTTTTCTTCCTGGTGGGATGCGTATATGAAAGAACCCACACAAGACTTCTACCGGAGATTGGCGGTGGACTTGCCTTCAAAATGCCTGTTCTCTTCTATTTCTGGATGTTTGCCACCATGGCCAATCTTGGCCTGCCGGCTCTATCCGGATTCGTGGGAGAGGTCACTGTCTTCTACGGCTCCATTACTTCGCCGATGGCTTATTCAGACCTGCACGGAGAGTGGACAAGAAACTGGGTTTACCTGGCAGCACTGGGTGTAATTCTCACTGCCGGCTATATGCTCTGGCTCCTGAAGCGCCTGTTTTACGGACCGGAACAAGAGAAGTGGAGCTCCCATCTGTATGACGCCACCGCCACAGAAAGAGTGGTTGGTGCATGCCTGGCAGTCTCTATCCTTGCCTTCGGTATATATCCGATCTGGCTGACTCACATGTACTCCAACGTCGGAGACAGAATCACCAACAGCATCTTGCAGAGAAATCATATTTCCATGCAAAAGTCGGATAACCTCTAAATTAGCAATAAAAGACCTACTTGATCTCGGGTGGTCGGTCGGGACAGATTTCAAAGAACCTGGGCTCGCTTAGATATCCTGTCGGTTTATGCTCGACATCGAGAGCCATCACAACCACCTGATGTCTGCCCACGGCTTTGTTTATCAATTTGTCGGGAATAGAAACAACTCCTTTGAGACCTGCTACTTCTTTCTTGAAAAGGAGCAAGGTGGAGTCAGGAAGTTGGTCGGTCGGGCTCGATGTCAGAGACACTTCCGAGTTTGCCACCATAATCAAAGAAGAATGAGCCCCTTCTACCAATGTGGTATCAAAACCGACTTTTATGGGTGAGATGCTATCACAGGGCAAGAGGATATGACGGGCAACGGAAGCATCCTTGCGATTTGATGAGTCTTCAACCGAAACCAGGGGAAAGAGAAGCGAAGCAGCCCGGGCTTTAAGAATGGGCGTCTTATCAAGGACCACCTTGTCCGGAACCTTCAAAAACTGCACACCCACCTCTACAATCTCACCATTCAATAACCAGGAGCGGTGCCAGAAAGGTATAAAAGTCAAGCTATCGACAATCTCCTTGCCTGCATCGACCGATGCGGCAAAAGGTCCGGGAGAATAGTCTATCCAGGAGGCAGGCTGGTGTTTGGATCGATAGAGAAGACGGGATTGCACCCCGGCCAGATTAAGGCTGTCTCCACTTTCACCGAACTGAAGTTCTAGCCAACCGGCAGAAAATGGATTTATTCCTTCAACCGGTCTGAACCAGAGGATATCGCCACTCTTCACCGGCAGCTTCGTCGCCTGATTCTCGATAAGAGGCAGCGCAAGACCGGTCGAATTAATATTAATGCCTTCCGGCAAAACCCAGTCTCTATATCTCTTATCCCTGGGATTCCAGAGAAGTCGATGTTTCACTTCGTCACTGTTGGCCACTTCCCTGACAAGATATGGATAGATAAACTCTCTATTTCTAGCCAGACATCTTTCGGTGGTCAAAACTCTTTCAATGTACTTATCATCGGCTATCGGAGGACTCAACATAGTCTCCAGATATTCAGGACGGCCAATCAAACCGGCTCCGGCATCATCCTGGGGTACGTCGAGTAAATGAATAAACTTTCTCTCTTCAGCCGAGGAGGAGGCCAGGGAGCCTATATGAGAATGTATCCTTTTAATATCCTCTCCAGCTCTAACCCAGACTTCCAGATTGCGGTGAACGGCGACGGTCCAAAATCCGATCAGTGCCATTGCCGACAGTGTCGAAACCACTCTCAAAGGAGGCACAATCCGGGATAGGCGCTCAGGGAACTCGGAGAAAGGCAAGGTCGCAGCCAAGCCCAGTAATATTACCAACGGGACAGAGCCGAGGAAAAATAATCTTGAACCCACGAGGTTGGGATAAATATGCCAGATTTGAAAAGTAGGCACCAGGGAGACCGCAAGCCAGACAAGTAAAAACAAAACAAGTCTCAAATAACGCTTATTCAGACAGGATAGAAGAACAGGAAGAAGTGACAGTGAGAACGCGAGAGCGACCCAATTAAAGAACTTGTGGGGAAGTGGATGTTCTTCATTGACGCCGAACAAGATCTTTTTGAGGGTCTCAATATCGAGAAAGTTTCTGAACATCAAAAGAGTAGTCTTCAGATCGCTGGAGCCGTATCCGCCAACCAGGGTTCCAATGGCGGAGGTTCGAATGAAAGCGAATATCCCAAGAAAGAGAAAGTATGCCCCGGGCAAATAGAAGCGCTTCCAGCCGCGCTCCAACCTCCAACCAAGATCCCTGGCGAGCAACAGCTCGGCAGCCAGTACTACCACAGGTAATACCACTGCCATCTCCTTGGTGGTAAGGGAAGCGAGGAAGAAGAGAAAGGAGATTAGCACATAGAAGATGCTGCTCTTTCTCCTGTGCATAAAATAAAAAAGAATGGAGAGAAGGAAGAAGAGGACACACTGTGTATCCACCCTACCTATAATCCAGGCCACTGACTCTGGATGAATGGGATAAACAAGAAAGAGAAGGGCTGCAGCGAACGCGGATACAAATCTGAATCGGCCAAGACCGGATAGCAAATTCAGGACCAGAAGAAAAACACTAACACAACATCCTGCATACATGAGCAGATTAGTCAGATGGTAACCGAACGCGTTTGTTTTCCATAAGACAAAATCCACCATGAGCCCAAGAGAAGTTAGAGGCCGAAAGCTATTCAGACCTGTCGGTCCGGACCAAGAGCCAAGCAGGCATTTGAGTAATTCGGAATTTTCTCCGTCGAATGCATCAATTAAGTAACCCAGATGATAAAAATCATCCAGTAAGAAACCGATACCCAGACTTGAATGATACACACCGAATACGATGGCGACTAAAGCAGCACTCAAAGAGAGAACCAGGGTCAGGTTGCCCCTATCCTCCGGGGACTGACTCTGTTCTCTGATATGGTCCGTATCGTTGCCTGTGATGATAGCCTACCTTACTAAAATAAAATCAGACTTGACTGTTTATGCTGCTACTTACCGCCTTTGTTTTTCGCATCTGGTGCGGACTTTGGATCGAACGAATCCATGGGCACTATCGGAATCAGCTCTGCTGGGGTCAATGGGTTTGTGATGTTGGCACCGGAGTCGCCGCCCCCGGTTATCACCTGGCCTGAAATTGCCCTGGAAACACTGTTAGAAACCGAATCAATCAGCTTAGCTGCGGTGTCCGCGTCATAGTACTTACCACCGGAATTCTTGGCAATACAGTCAAGCTTTTTCTTGGCGAAATCTCTTCTGATATCAAGACCGACGATATCAACTTTCAAATCTATTCCCTTGAACTTTAAGGTCTTAATGTATGCGCAGGGATCAAGACCGCAGGTATCAACACCGTCGGTGATAAGGATGATTGTCTTTCTGCCCCGGGCCCTTCTCAAATCACTCTCGGCAGCTTGAAATAGGGCAAAGGTCAGAGGCGTGAGACCGGTGGGGCGTATGGGTCGAACTCTACGAATAATTGAGGCCCGATTCCCCTTGCCTGGAGGCACCAATAGTGCCGTGGCCCTGCAACCATCCATTCCTCCGAAATGACCGAAAACTCTAAGTCCTATATCTACACCAGCAGGTATCTTCATCATTGCCTGTTGCAAGACTTGCTTTGCAGCATCAATTTTTTGAATCTTGTTGCCGTGTTTATCTCGACCGATTTTCTCTTTCATGCTCAAAGAAGCATCCAACAAAAACAAAATGGTAGTGGGCTTCTGCGTCTTCTTTGCCCGAACTTTCAGGGTGGTGCCGGTGGTCCCCGCCTGCAAAGTGGTAGTGCCTGTGCCTGTGGAGAGAGTAGTAGAAGCAGTTCCGGTAGAAAGAGTGGTAGAGGAGGTACCGGTGGATAATGTGGTGCTCTCCGTGCCGGTGGAAAGGGTGGTACTTTCGGTACCGGACTCCAGCAAATTCGGCTCAGATTCAGGTGCGGACTTCGCCTTCGGCTTTGATGTGGTCTCCGATGGACTGGAAGTGACCGGGGTCGGCATATCATCCAGTAGCGATTTGGCTTCCAGGGGAAGAGCCGCAAATAAGAACCAAAAACCAAGGAGAATAAGGGCAAATTTCACAGACCCGGGGGAGGCGATCTTAAATCCCCGTGTCATCTTCCTTATGGTCATCATCACTGTCATCATTGTCGGAGCTGTCTTGCCCTGTTTCCGCATCATTCCCATTAGTGTACTGCTTCGGATCGGATTTCACTTGAGACGGTTCTTTATTTTTATTTGTTTCATCGTCGCCCTTATCCCTGTCTTTTTTGACCATTATTGCTCTGCGACTGACAGCCACCGGTCTTGAACCTTCGCCCAGGGTAGCCCAAACAGTTATGTAGTAAAGCCCCTCCTGGTCTTCGTTGTCGAGGGGGACCTGCACCTTAAAATGAGAGCCGTTCAACTTTACTCCGCCTTTGACAGGAATATCCGACTGCGGTCGCATCTCTGAGCCACCCGGACCAGCCATCACAATTAATGGAGCGGCCAGGGCAACAGGAGGGACGAACATTCCACCGGCAATTGCAGCCATTACTCCAAGGGCTTTTAAGGCAGTGATCGCTTTGCTGTGGTCTCTTTCAGCTCTGGTGTCGTACGCCACATAGTCCAGTGGCGGGAAGTAAGGAAGTGCCTCGTCGGAGCCGGGCTCCTCTTCCACCGGGCTATCAAGAGCCTCTTCCCAGGCGATGGTAATTTTGTCGAAACCATAAGGTTTAAAGATTTCCCCCTTGACGGTGACTTTGTCACCTAGCTCCAGGGTTGTTTTAAGAGCATCTATCTTTGCCCTTCTAGTAAGGACTTCAGTGCAGCCGAAAATTTTAGTGCCATTCTTTGCGGTGCCAAAAGCGGTGGCCAGATGCGTGGCTTCGGCGGATAACAGAGCTTCTCTATCATCTTGTCTCAAAAGCATCTTTTTCAAAAGGACACAGACAGCCGCTTTGGTAAGTTTTGAAGAGTTAAGGTCCGCCGTGCTTGTGGCAACCAGACCTTCCGCCACGGCATCGACTCCCCCCATAAGGGTGTACCGGCGATCAGGATTCTGTCCATATTGGTCGCTGTGAGAAAGTTGTCGCAACTCGAGCATTTCTGTCATCTGCTGGTCAGCCATGTCCTGGAGGAGTTTGTCAGGCTCAAGCGGCTTGAGGCTTCTCTTACGTCTTTCAAAATTGATCAGCTCCAGGGCATATGCCTGTACCACATTTCCCGGTTGTTCGGAAAAATTCTCAGGATTCTTTGCCAGTTCATCCAGATAGACAAAGTCTGATTCAACGCCCTGGCTTCCCGTAAGCGGTGCGGCCATGCTGGTAACGGCATAGGGATCGTATCCATCCAGATCATCGGAGATCATGGAGTTCCCGCCATCCTCTCCCAGCAAAGTTCTCTTCAAGCGCTCGGTTCGGTCAAAAAGAGAATCGTCGTCATAAGTACGGGCAAATATTGAACTCTCCAGACTGCCGAGGCGTGCGGCCACGTCTCGATCGGGACTGGCTTTGCCGAAGGTGAGATTCTCAAGCCTGCCCACCATCGGATATTGCTCAGTGGCATTGCCTCCTGCCGCAGATGGGGCGGTAGCACCGGCGATATTACCATTACCAGGCTTCTCACTTGGCGGAGCGCTCTCCCTGGCGAACTTTGGCACTTGCTCTATTAAGTTTAAACCTGCACTATTTGCTTCTTTAGCATCCACACTGCTTTTTTGGGAAGGGCCAGGGGAGGGGTTAGCAACCGGTATCTTATTTGGTGCAGCTCCCGCCTTCTCAACGGACTCATATGTGGGCCGTGCTATTCTACTTTTAGACGTCGGCGTCGGCGCTGGCACTGGAGCCTGCATCGAACTTGCACTACCGGAACCACTACCGGAAGAGCCAGCAGGTGCAGGGGCTATTGCAGGCTTATGGTTATTTCTATTAACTATATTTGGTGCCAGAGGCGGCATCTCGCCTCCGCTCTTTTCGGTCTTATTCGGGACATGACTCTTGATAGAATCAGCAGCGGATTTTGACTTTTCGTACTCAGGTCTTTCGATTCTTACCCGGTCAAGATTTTTGAGCCCGTCTTTTTTTCCGTAGGCTCCTTCCGGCATTGGTGGTGATGACTCAGCCCTGACTATGGGGATGAGAAAAGGAGAGCAATGCCCGATGACAAGGCAAGCCAGAAGAATTGGGAGTAGTCTCCCTCTTAAACGCTGGTGTATGACTATCACAAATACAACTATATCTTATATCGAGCTTCTTATTTTTAAAACAGTTAGAGCCCGTTAACCTCTCTGAAACTATCCGAAACTATCCGAAAACTTATGCCAACAGCAAAAGGTGTTGACAGCCACGGACTAGTTACCGCAAGAAAGCATCAGAACAAGCTAATCGAGACTGACAAGGGCCGCCTGACGGCCGGTGACTCCGCCGGACTGCCGGTGAGAATAGAATAGCTCCGGGGCGCAGGCGGTGCACCAATCTGAAACATCCACCTCCCTGACCCCTGCTTCCATCAACTGCATAGCGTTTATCGCCTTTAGATCAGGGCACTTCTGTCCTTCCAACTCCCCAAAAAGCTCCTCGGGATAGTCAACGGTCGTCCTCAAGGCTTGATATACGTCTTCACCGGTTGGATAGCAGCATCGTCCTATGGCTGGTCCCACTGCCGCCACCATATCTTTGCTGGAGGAGCCGTACTCGCTGATCATAAGTTCCACACCAACCGTGACAATCTTACTTGCCGTGCCACGCCATCCGGCGTGAAAAATTCCGGCTTTGTGCCTGGCTGAATCATAAACAATAACCGGCACACAGTCGGCAAAATGAAGCATCAGGGGAAGATTCTGAGAGCCTGTTACCAGACCGTCTACAGCTTTCATCTCCGGTCGCTCCCGGTCTAACTCCACAACCTTAACGGTGGGAGAATGTACCTGGCCTGGAATAGCTACCTTTTCAAAATCAAGATTCAGACTGCGACAAAGCATCTTCCTGTTTCTTACTGCATCTTCTTGCACGGCAGTATCCTTGACGTGCCGACCGAGATTGAAATGTTCATATGGCGGCTCGGTATTGCCGCCGAGACGGGTGGTAAAGGCATGTACCAGGTCATCAAAACTCTCAAGCAAAGGAGATCGGAGAAGGCTCAAGCCATTTTTTGATACCTGGCTCCAAGTGCTGGTAGCAAGGGCTTTTGAGACGATCTGTTTAGCTGATATCAAGTTAACGATAAACCTCCGCAGATATTTATGGACTGTCCTGTTATTCCGAAAGCACCCTCGGTGCACAGGAAAGACACGAGGTAGGCAACTTCGGCCGGGGCAAGTAAACGCTTTTGTGGAACCGAAAGAGTGGCGATGTCCACGGACTCTTCAACGTCAATACCGTTGAGTTTACACCAGTGTGGGTCGTTGAGCTGATCCCGGGCCAGTTTTGTATCTACCCAACCGGGACAAACGGCATTAACAGTGACACCGTGCTCTGCCAATTCAAGGGCCAGAGCTTGAGTCAGGCCAAGCAGTCCAAATTTGGTAGAAGAATAGGAAGCTCCATAAGCTTCCCCCCTCTGGCCGGAAATAGAAGAGATATTTATGATGCGTCCCCAGTTTCTCTCTTTCATCGGAACAGCTAAAAGTTGGATAAGGCGATAAGGAGAGCTGAGATTCAAATCCAGTGCGTTTTGCCAGGCGGCAAAGTCGGCGTCGTCAAGATGATCCGTATGATAGATACCGGCATTATTTACCAGAATATCCACCGGTCCTGCTTGCGATTGAATACGATGGACAAAATCTTCTAATTCATCGACCCTGGATAAGTCCTGGGTGATAGCGCAACAAGAACGAAGCTCTTCCGCCAGGGAGTCAAGCTCATCACGGCTTCTAGCGGTGACTACCAACTCCGCACCACATCTACTCAATTCAACGGCACAGGCACGGCCTATTCCCCTACCAGCGCCGGTTACAAGGGCTCTTTTCCCTTTCAGACTTTCAGTGGAGAGCAAAACCTGGGACCTTCGTTTATGATTCTTATCTAAGCCTGAGGCTTATCCTCAACATCCACATCATACTTAGTTTCTTCAGCTACGTGTCAAATGTATCCACCGCTCTCTTAAAAAGCGGAAATAGACTGGAATTGATAGAATATACTTAGGTCTTGACCTCTTGAATCCCAGGGGCAATCAGCTCAAGATTCATGCTATGTATAAGGTCTTATCAATATCTCAGATCAATTAACTGGGAACATTGCTAGACTTTATAAGTCTTCAATCATTTATATGCATATGGAAAGTCGGTTGAGGACCAATAAACCCGAAAGACATCCTAAAAAGTAGCGACAAATAGTAGGAAAGAAACGATGAACTCAAAACAGAAATTTTCATACAAAAAGAGCTTACTTGCAGGGGCTCTAGTGTTGAGTCAGGCGTTTTACTTGACACCACTACCGGTGTTCGCCCAGGAAAACACCGTCCGACTAGCCGGTCAGGCAGTTATCACAAACGTAAGTACAGCAGGCACCCTAACAGGAGCGCAGAGAGCCGAGACGATTCAGCAAAACCTGGACAACGCTCTTGTTGCTTCTAAAGACAAAAGTCCTGGAGCTGTAAATATAGAGTACGTCAAAGGTTTACCGGTCATCACCCTTGGCGGCTATCAAGTTATCACCGTGGATGGTGCAAGTGCTAAATCCGCCGGCACCAGCCCGGCACTACTGGCGCAAAGATGGGCAGATGCTTTAAGAAATGCCCTGAAAGACCAGGCCAGTGTTAACAGCTACGTGGCTCACCTATCCGGGGACTACCAGAGCGACGCACCGGCAGCTGCTCCGGCGCCACAGACAGGTTACGCCCAGCCAGCTCCCGGCGGTCAAGCCCCATACCAGGGAAATGCTTATCAAAATGGCTACCCAGCCCAGAGACCGACTTTCGGAGCAAGCACCGGCTATAATCAGCAGCCACCTTATGGAGCCGGAGCCGGATACAACCAGGGTTACAATCCCCCTCCTCGCGGCTATCGTCATGGCAGAGTTGTTTATGCTCCTGCCGGAACGATGATAAATGCGACTCTTTCCACCTCCATATCCAGCCAGGTTGCCAGATCCGGAGACATAATCCAGGCTAGTGTGAGCCAGGCAGTAATGCTGGGAGATTCTCAGATTCCCGCAGGTTCTGTTTTGATCGGACAGGTTACCGACTCTAAAGCTGGTGGACGTCTTGGTCTAGCCGGTAAACTCGGCGTTCAATTTAATCGTTTGAGAACACCGGATGGCACCGAAACTCCGATAAATGCCTCTATAGTCGGAGGAATCGGAAACTACGACGAAAACAACGATGGTGTTATGGCCGGTGAAACCTGGAAGCGTAAAACTGTTCAAGCAGGCGTAAGAGGCGCTGCCGGAGCCGGTTTAGGCGCAGCACTAGGAACAGCCGTGGGAGCTATCGCAGGCGGTGGACGTGGAGCAGGCAGAGGTGCCTGGTCCGGAACCGCGATAGGTGGCGGCGTCGGTCTGGCATCCAGCTTGGCGCTCAGAAAAGGACGTGATGTCACGATTCCTTCCGGTACACCGATTCAGGTGAGACTGGACGCACCTGTCTCTATCGCAGGCGGCGGTCCCGGACCCTATGTGGGCTCCTATTAAAGTCAGCAAAAAATAATGTCTCCCGGTTTCCATTCAAGTAAACTCTTTTAGATCTCTCTTTTAGTTTTTACCAGGGAAAATCGCTTTGCTGTGGAGATTCCAGAAAGTGTTTCGGTCGGGTGCAACGTGTGCCCTGGCTTTGCATGCTTCCCTGTTTTTTTGCAGCCCGGTCCTCGCTGCCGATCAAGTTTCGGCAGGCGACGATCCGCAGCCGCAACTGAGACCGCCAATAGGCATCGATTCGCGAAAAAGCAACAATACAGATCAAGTAGATGATCTGAGCGCCTTCGACAAACTTGAATCCAAAGAGACGATTCTGGTGAATCCCGAAAAGCTGATTGTAAAACCCCCGGTTCTCAAAGCGCTAATAAAACTGGAAGAGCCGGTATCACCTCTACATATTGAATCGGACTCAAACAGAGACATTACCCTGGGAGAAGTTCTAAAAACCGCGCTCAGGAACAATCTAGATATAAAGATTTCAAATACCAAGAAGGAATCAGCACGCTGGAGATTTTATGAGCGCCTGGGCTCGTTTCTGCCCGATGTGGTCAACAGCTTTAGTTTCCAGGCAATATCCGGCAAAGTAGCCAGTCCCGCCGGTGCAATTTTACGAATCAAGAGTCCATATCTCACCACCGGCAGTGGATTCAACTGGTCGCTATTTGAAGGAGGAGCAAGAATCTTCCGCGCCAAAGAAGCGCACCATATGATGAAAGCCAGTCAGTCCGCTCTACAAGGCAGCATAAACGACGTTCTTCTAAAAGCCACCAACCTCTACTACGATCTCGTATTAAATGACGCCCTTCTTCAAATTCGAGTAAAAGCGGTGGAAGAGTCTAAGGCAATCTGTCAGCTAAATGAAGACCTCTTCAGCGAAGGCGTCGCCACCAAGCTCGACGTACTTCAGTCACGCACGCAACTTTCAAGAGACAGGCAAGCCCTGGTTTCTCAGCAGATCAAACGTCGTCAGGCTGCGGTGGATCTCTCCACGGCCCTCTATCTAAACCCAGCCGTTGATCTCAATATCCAGGAGAGAACCGTCAAAAAGATTCGTTTAATCGGAAAAGGAACAAAAATCGGAGACCTAATTGCCACGGCCATGAAAGAGAGACCGGAGTTGCCGGAGAGAGAAGAGCACAGACTGGCGGCGGTGCAAAGAACAAAAGTAAGAAAAGCGGCTTACATACCAAATCTATCTTTTAGTGGCGCCGTCGCAGGAACAGGTGCAGACATAGCCAGAGGAGACGGATTGCAGCAGATCCCTCTATCTTCTGTAACCACCGCCGGTTCAACTCTGACGCCAGCCATTTCCGGAGGGGCCAACGCTCCCCTGGCCAATGGCGGTGGCGGCAGAAAAACTTTCGACATGAGAGCGCTCTTTGTTCTCGGTATGGACGTGGAGTGGAAACTGGGCGGACTCGGCACAGTGGATGCCGCCAGAATCAAAAGAGCAGGTTATCTGGCTCGTCAGGCGCAGTTAGAATACAACAAAGAGTTAGCAAAGGTATATCAAGAAGTAAGAAACTCTTATAACCATGCCATCGACACCGAAGCCCTGGTAAGAGAGACCACCTCCGAAGTGGAATCATCCGAAGAAGCTCTGCGAATTGCAGTGCTCAGACTGAAAGAAGGACTCGGCACCCAGACAGATATCATCATCGCCCAGAGAGATTACACTCAGGCTTTAATCAACAAAGTAAGAGCGCTGATAGATTACAACACCTCCCAGGCGGGAGTATTGCACAGCACCGGAGCCATCTCTTTCAATACCCTGACCAGGGGATTCAGACCGCGAAAAAACTTGTAGTTATCTGCCTATTTGCCAAGCAAAGCCGCCACTTTCTCTTTCAGCCAGTTGACCACCAGATAAATTACAGGCACAACCAACAAACTCATGAATGTGGCAACGGTCATACCTCCACATACTGCAGTCCCCAGGGAGTTACGACTGGCTGCACCGGCACCGGTGGCAAAGACCAGAGGCAGAATTCCTATTATAAAAGCTAGAGCGGTCATAAGAATCGGTCTCAGCCGCAGGGTAGAAGCTTTCACCACCGCGTGGGCAACGGACAATCCAGCGTTGTCGCGCAAATGGTTAGCGAATTCCACAATCAAAATAGCATTCTTGCTGGCCATTCCGATAAGCATCACCAGGCCAACCTGACAGAATACGTCGTTCTCGAGACCCCTGAGAAGCTGGAAGGAGAAAGCTCCCAATACAGCAAGGGGAACAGAAAGCATAATAATGAGCGGATCAACGTAGCTTTCATACTGAGCAGAGAGAACGAGATAGACAAAAATTATCCCGAGAATGAATATAAAAATAGCGCTGGAACCAGCCAGTATCTCTTCCAGGGAAACACCAGACCACTCGTGACTCATACCGGAAGGGAGAACACTATCGGAGAGCTTATCCATCGTGGCAAGAGCATCTCCGGAACTCCTGCCGGGAGCAGGGTTACCATTAATTTCAGCCGAGCGGAAAAGGTTATAGTGCGATATGACCTGGGCTGTCAGGCCAACGTCTTCCTTGAGCAAATTTTGCATGGAAATCATGGCACCATCCCTGGAGCGAACATAATATTCGAAAATATCGGCTGGTCGGACTCTAAACTTCTGGTCCGCTTGAATATAAACACGGTAGGTCTTGTTCAAAAAGTCAAAGTCGTTGACATAGGCAGAACCGGAAAGCATTTGCAGAGTGTTCAATAAATCACCGATATCAACATTCAATCGCTCCGCCTCATCACGTTTGACGCTCAGACGAAGCTGGGGAGTCTGGGCGGAAAAGCTTGTAAAAAGACCTTGAAGACCAGGATCCTGATTACCTTTTTTCACTATCTCCGCCGCCATGTTGTTGAGGTCCTGAATGTCGGCGCCGATGAGATCTTGCAGTTCATAGACAAAACCTCCAAAGTTGCCCAGACCTTCGATGGAAGGAGGAAGAAATGGAATGACGGAAGCACCGGTGATTCCATGCAGAGGCTTTCTAATCTTGGCGATCACTCCCTGGACGGACTGGGAAGGATCAGGGCGCTCTTCCCAGTGCTTGAGGGTGGTGAACATGATCCCGAGATTCGGACCATTGCCCTGGAAACCAAAGCCGGCAAGACCGGTCACGGACTTAACCTCAGGTTGCATCTTTTGAATTGCTTCGGCTTTTTCAATAATCTCCGATGTGTACTCGAGCGAAGTACCTTCAGGAGCCCTGATCATGGTGAAGAAATAACCCTGATCTTCATCCGGAACAAATGATGTGGGAAGTATCTTAGAAATGCCGTAAGTGGCTGCCAGGCAGACAAAGAAGAGAATCATGATCAGAGGAGAGAGCCTCAAACACTTGATCAATACCTTCTTGTACTGCCTGGTAAAGAAGTTGATTAGATCATTTATCTTCTTGAACAGAATGAACTGTCTCTCTTTATTCTCTTTTTTCAACCAGAGCGCGCAGAGGGGCGGGCTGAGGGTGAGAGCATTGACCATGGAGAGGCCGACCGAAACACTAATGGTGATGGCAAATTGTTTATAGAGCTGCCCGGTGGTGCCAGGGAAGAATGCCACAGGAATGAACACGGCAAATAGAACCAGAGTAGTAGCTATCACCGCTCCGGTAATCTCCCTCATGGCGGCGAAAGAGGCACTGATGGGGCTCATGCCCTCTTCATCTATAAGACGCTTGACATTTTCCACCACAACGATGGCGTCATCAACCACCAGACCGGTGGCAAGGGTGATACCGAACATGGTTAGGGTATTTATAGAAAACCCCATGACCTTCATAAACACGAAGGTGCCGATTAGAGAGACCGGAATCGCTATCGATGGTATCAATACGCTGCGCCAATCTTGCAAGA
>JAUIJG010000059.1 GCA_030431355.1 bacterium | reverse complement strand
GCCGACGATCTTCTGAACGGCAACAGCGCCACCGACACGATGTTAGGACAGATGGCGGATGACTTCATTCCCGAAGCGGCCGCGGACGACATCCTCGAAGCCGCCGAAGGCAGAGTAGCTAGAGACGCCCTGGACGGTAGAACAGAGATTCCCACAGCCAGAGGCAAGATAGAAATAGGCTACCATGGGGACGGTCCCCTGGACGGCCAGCTCAAGAACCTGACCACTGCCGATGGCGTCAAATACAGCAGCCCGGATGGAAGAGCCTGGACAATCGAAAACCCTGATGCACCAGGCGGATCGGTGACAGTGCGCGGGAGGCTGGAAGCCCACGAGGACGGAAGTATCGCTTTCACCCCCGATGGTGGCAATACTGTTGTAGCGACCGCAGACGGTAAACATCTTGAGATAAGCAAGTTCACGGGAGAAGCCCGAGAGGTCGCCGCGGAGAGAATGCTGCGCGACGTGGACGGAAGACCTTATGGCATGCGTGAAGTTGCCATCAACAAATTCGAGCATCTCAATCCGACGGAACGAGCCGCCTCCATCAAAGAGGTGGCAGAGGACCTCGGCAAAGTCAAAGCGATCGGTCCCGATGGTCAACCCACCAGTGTATACGACAGCTTGATTAACGACCCCACGCTCTCCAAATCTCAGAAAGAGAGAATTCTGCACAACCTCTCTGAAGTGAGGGAACACTTTGCCGCATACAGACAGGGAGATCGGATGCATCCGGATCCGGAAGTGAACTGGATTCATACCCAGGGAGAGCTGGGCAAGGTGATGGAGTCGGCCAGGGCAAACAATCTCTCCGCAGACGAGATGGAAGACGCCATGCTCGCTTCCATGTATTCGGACTCGGTCAAGTTCGCTTTCCCCGCGCCGAAAGGAGCCAATCCAAACTTCTTTACTCACCATCTAGAAGGAGCTCTCGCGGCAGAC
This sequence comes from bacterium, assembly GCA_030431355.1. Next base: position 15,880 of record JAUIJG010000059.1, on the reverse strand, counting down.
GAAATGCTATCCAGACAAGGTTTCCCGAAAGAGCGCATCGACAGAATCGTCCAGGCAATCAAAGAACACCAGATTGCTCCGCCTGAGTTCATGGGCCTTCTCTATCATGGTCAGATCAAAAGAGGTCTTGACGCCCAGGTGGCAAACAAAGTCATCACTCCTGAAAAATACGAACAGATGCTTGAGACCCTGGAGAGCATGACCGTCAAGAGAGAGGTAGCGCCTGGAGTAGAGCTAAGTTATGTAGAGAAGATAGCTAACGTCAACGATGCTCCGGTGGTGAGAAATGCGGACGGAGCATACGAAGTGATGTTCACTCCCCAGGAAAAAGAATTGCTGCAGGCTGCCGGAATCGAAGGCTGGTCGGTACCACGCAACCCCTCGCTTGACAATGGCTTTGCCAACCTGCCGGCGGCGGAGCAAGAACGTCTCCTCTCACAATACAATATTTCCCGTGCCCTCATAGATGGAGACGGCATAGACAACTACGCCACTCTTGGCGGTGCCAGTAAAATCGTCACCATCCGTGGACCGGAGACCATGTTCCAGGACGGCACGGTGTGGAACTCCGTGGACTCCATAGACCAGAGCTATAGAGACGCCTATAAGGTAATGACACCGGAAGGTCAGAGATTGGCGGACCAGAGCCTGGCATTCCGCAATCAGATCCTCCATGATACCGATACCGGTGTTAAAGCCCAGATGGATGATTGGCTCAGATCAAAGGGACTGGATCCTGACACCCAGGAGATTCCTTTCTACAACAAACCTCTTAAATATCCGGAAAAACTCACCCCCGAGGAGATGGCTGAGCTAAACAGTCTCAATTCGATTGAGCGCCTTGACGGCTCCCAGGTGGAGATAAACACCCCCGAAGCTCAAGCCAAGATAGATGCCAGAAAACGTGAGTTGAAGTACAAAGGTCTCAACGAAGAAGAGATTCAACAGTATGAGTTCGCCCGGGAGATCAGGTCTCACATGGCAGACCTTCTACGTCAGGAGCATCGCACCGACGGTTCACTTCCGGGTCAGTTTCCTAATACCCGCTTACGGCTCCAGGGGATTGGCGAGTCAGGCGCTGAAGCTGTGGGCGATCATGCCGAGCTTATCGGGGCCAGAGGCGGGGACGGTAGCCTCTGGTATCCGGAGAGGGACCTGCGCAAGCTGACCACAGAAGAGAGAATGCAAATCAAAGAGATCCTGGAAGGAAGGGTATCACCGCTAGCCACCAATGACAGTGTCAACTCTTTTGTGGATGACATGGTGCCGATTGTAAAAGGCTTCCAGGAAGATCTGAGACCGGCCATGAAAAACGTAGAAGAGCTACAAGCGCAATATCAAAGAGCTGCCGGGGACTTCATGAACGCTAGAGACACCTCGGAATTCCCTCTAAATCAGTACACATCCCAGGACTTCGAAGCCAAGTTTAGAGAATTTGTCAAAGACGATCCGGAGCGCCTGGCGGCTTTAGACGCCTATGTGAAAGCGAGGGATGCCTACGCGACAGAGGTACAAAGCTTCAACCAGGCCCTGGAAGGTCGCGTCGAGCAAGTACAGGGAGCCCTGGATAGATATGCCGACGCCCATAACTTGCCCCGGGTCAAACTGCGTCACAAGCCGCAGAGCCAGATGGCCTCGGCGGGAGCAACCTACTCCGACGGACAGATTACCGTGACGACCGAAGCTTTGCTCAGCGACCATCGAGCAGCCAATCTCATTGGAAGCTCCCTGCACGAGATGACCCACAATGAACAAAACAAGATTGCGGTCTGGGGCATAATCGACAGCCTGGGTGACAATCCCAGCACCCAGGAGATTCAGCAAGCCTATAACGGATTTACCGGCAGGTCCGTATCGGAAGACTATGTCAATCAGGTGATTGCCTTGCGAAACGGTCAGGAACTATCCCAGAGGGACGCGGGCAGGCTCTATCCTATATTACAATCCCTGCGCGACAACGCTCCGGTGGACAAAGAATGGGGTGAACTGGGCAACAGCTTCCGGGTAGTCAATCGTGACCTGAAGAAATTGACTGGTGATACCGAACCCAGTGCCGCCTATAGAATCCTCTCCGAGATGGCTTCCAAACCGGCTCAGTTTGAGAAGCACCTTTTCCAGGGTCCTGTGCCCGATGCCCTGAAACCATATATGGACAGAGTAAAAGCTTTCGGTAGGGGTGTGGATGATGCCTGGACAAAAGAGACCGAACAGGAAGCTCGCCAGGTTCTGAGAAGATACTTCGAGGAACGGGTCAACCAGATCAACCTCAGACGGGAAGAGCTATACGACAACTACATGCAATTCCATGAAGTGGATGCCTGGTATGTGGGAGAAAGAGCGAGACTGGCAGCGCGCAATGCCGGCGCCAACGATTCGAGCGATCTGATTGTGGATGGTATCAACTGGTCCAGATAGTTTAACCAGAAGCTATTGGAGAATCTATATCTCCCCTTTGAGCATGGACAAAAGCCTGTCTAAGATTCTATAACCATCCTGTCTCAGACCGTTGTGTTCATACTCATTGGTGACCCAGAGCCGCGATCCACCTATTATATTGGCGGTCTCTTCGGAGTACTCCCTCTCCACGTACATGTCTTCATGGTAAACCAGAGCATGCACAGGCACCTTGTTCTTCTTAAGGACCTCCCTATCATATAGAGCAGGCCACTTATCATACTCAGCCAGTAGCTGGGCTGCGCCTTTAAGCGGTGCTAGATAGTCATACTGCTCCAACATCCAGGGATAGATCATTTCACCGGTGAAAAATATCTGGTCTTTCATAACCGAGTTTGCCGAGATTTCAAACTGGGGGAACTCCTCTCGAACTCTGTGAGCGGACCAGTTCGATGCCTGGTTCTCACAGTAGATTGCTTCATGCAAAAGCACATAGATCGGATTGGTCTCGAAAGACTGGAGATTCTCCACACCGCGCAAGAAAACATAGCTCAGCTCTTGCCTGCCGTTCACCTGAACAAAAGGATCTTCGATTAAATAGTGAACATGCTCAAATCCGTCACTCATACCAAATGAGATACCAAGTTGCTGGAAGCGCTCTGGGGTTAATCTGCCACCACCCGGAAGCATGACCAGGTTGTCTGACAGATATTCTAGAATACGCTTAACCTGGGCGGCATCTCCCGGATAGCGCTCATAATATTGAGCGTTCTTTCGCAAACAACGCTTATAAGTAGCCCGGTAAACATCATCCACCCCCACACCCACCGGGGGGATGCCACCGGTCATCAAAACACCTTTAAGACTCTGGGGAAAAGCGCTCAGATAGTGGGTCAGACAGAAGCCACCATAACTTTGACCGAGACCGTACCAGCCACTATCCTCCCCAAGCAGTTGCCTGCGGATGAACTCAGCATCCCGCACTATGGAGTCGGCTCTAAAATGTTTTAAGTAGTCGGCCTGGTCGGTCTCCGACTCAATATTCTCCATGGTCTGGAAAGTAACCGGACTTGAGCGACCGGTGCCTCTTTGATCCAGAAGCAAAACCCTGAAATCCCGCACAGCCCGCTTGAACCAACCGCTATTCACGAATGGTCTGGGAGAAGGGAAGCCCGGACCGCCCTGGAAAAAGACCAGCCAGGGAAGGTTGTTACGCTTCACATTGTCAATGGTAACCGCTTCCCGGGCGAAAATGTCAATGGAGCCTTTCTCGGGCTCATCATAATCGAGGGGAACCTCGAAAGTATGGTCGATCAAGTATATTCCAGGCAATCTGCTAAAAGAAGCTTTCATTAAATCCTCATCCTGTCAGGCAAATCAAATTCGGTCCATAGAGTAAGATATTTTATTCGACCGGATCAATTTTTTCAGATCGGACTTTGAAACTACTTACAAGGAAGATTTCATGAATACATTCAAGTTCAAAGGATTCCCTCTAACCACCCTGGGACTCACCCTCTGCCTGGCAGTTACCATGGGAGCATCCGGCCCCGCCGCCATGGCCAAGTCCAAGAGCAAGAAGAGTGAAGAGACCAGCTCCGCTCAACCGGTGAGCTTGACAAAGCAGACCAAGGTGAACATGAGCCAGGCCGAAGATATCGCCTTGAAAGAGGTCCCCGGACGCGTGAAAAGAATTGAGCTGGAGACCGATGACGATGTGCTCCTTTATGAAATAATCATCTGCCAGGGTCGGGTCAAAAAGGAAGTAAGGGTTGATGCCGTATCCGGCAAGATTCTGGAAGTTGACAAAAAACTGATCAAGTGCGACTGATCAGCTCCACTGACATTGTGCCACCAGGAAATCAGGATGAACAATTTGCAATCGTTTGTGGAAGATTATTTCCATGAGCTGGGAATCAAGCGCTATAAAAACATACTTCAGTTCTGGAGTTCCCTGGATGAGGAATACGGACTGACAAGAGCCAGACAGCTGGAGTCCGCCTATATAAAATTAGAAGATGGCGATCAGCACGCCTTCTACTCCACAATCTTCGAAGAGTTCGATGTCGCTCTTGCATTTTCTTCGCTTCGAATAGATTTGTACACAGAATTTCTCTCCTGGTTTTCTGAGTTTCTCGAAGCAGAAAAGAAAAAGAATGCCACCATAATTGATGTGGGTTGCGGCAACGGAATACTTACATGCCTGATAGCAAAAGCCTTTCCCGAAGCCGAAGTGAGGGGCTTCGACATATCAAGTCAGGGAGTGGCCTGTGCCAATATTCTCAAAAAGAAACTGGAGCTATCCAACGTTGAATTTAGTGTTCACGACGTAAACTCACCGGGAGAGGATCTCCTTAAGAAGAAAGCTGGAATAATAATCAGCGTTGCTTCCCTCGACCCGGAGCCTGGCTCTCGATTCGACACCAATTTATCGATCCAGGCAAAATGGTCGACTCTCAATGAGATGGAGGCGACCACCCCCTGCCGGTGGATTGCCTCGATCAAGAGTCTTCTGGATGACGATGGAATTTTTGTCTCCTTTGACAAAGTGGTAACCGCTGATGAGCAGTTGCACCGCATCAACCGACTGGAAAAGGAAGGCTTGAGTCTGGATTTTGAAAGCTCTCAATGGATAACCTACCAGGATATTCAATCGGAGATGATTACCCTGCCGGTTGTCGTAGCAAGAAAAGATCCAACTTCCGGTCCTTCCTCGGAGCTTCAAGTGGCCTCATTTCTGATGGAGAGAACATTCTCTCCGGAAGGCATCGCCCTGGTAGAGAAACAGGAGATTGCTGCCGAGTTGACCTTCACTTATATGAACCCCAAAGTCTTCCTCCGGGGCGCCCGGGCAGACTACCGAGATGGAACCGGTTCGGTATGGCACGAAGTCTGGCAGGCCGGACCTGTTCTTTTGACTTTTGAACATACTAACCATGGATACCGGGGCTTAAAAATAGACCCGGGTTCAAAATTGTCCGGGATTTTAAAAAGCCATGAAAGCTGGATCGATTCATCCGGTCACTATGCGGATATAGAGACCCTGGAAGAGCCCCAGATAAGATTTGAGCCCACGAAATCGGAACCTAAATAGTTGTTGCTGCTTTTCGTCTCAGGTTCGGAATTGTTAGAAACCCGATAGCCATGTAAGAGAGCATGGTCATGGCCAGACCGAAGAGGGCGATGTCCTTGCAGTTGCTCAGATCGAAAAACCCGAAAAACCAGGCGGTAAAGGCACCCACCAATACTTGCACGGCAAAGAGAAGGGATGAAGCGAGGCCGGACAGACCGGGATCGGATCTTGTGGCCGCTGCCACCACCAGAGGAGAGACAATGCCTGCTCCTATCATGTAGGGGATCATGGCCACGGTGATAAGGATGAAATTGCAGGAAGACTGAGCCAGGCAAAGCGGCATCAACCCAACACAAATTACAAGCAGGGCCATATGCAGAGTACGAACCAGGCCGAACTTCTCCGCCCAAATAGAAGCCATCTTGTTTCCAATGGGCCAGAATCCGCAAAGAAGAAAGAGAGCAAATCCGCAGTGGAACTCAGACAATTTAAAATTGGAGATGAGGAGCACCGGTGCGATGGAGAGAAAGCCGTAGTAGAGAGCAGAGCTGAAAGACAGAAGAGCCATGCAGGATAGAAACTGCTTTTGAAAAACCAGCTTACGGGCCCGGGAAAACAACTCGTCCATCTGCGGTGACTTACGCCTCTTTCTGTAGATTGATTTCACCGAACGGCACACGAAGAAAAGAATAGCCAGTGTGTACACAGCCATCGCCAGGAAGGCAGCACGCCAGCCGTCTCCCAGGGCAAAACAGCCACCGACCAGAGGAGCCGAGGCTCCGGCTATGGAGTGCAGTATGCTCACATAGGAGATTGACTTGGCGAGGGCTCTGCCGGATAACATCTCCTGGATGATGGCGTAGGGCACCACCACTATGAAACCGGCGGCAAAGGCCTGGAGTACCCTGGCTAGAAGCAGCACTTCAAAACACCAGGAACAGGCGGCAACCAGGCTGGCAGATGCAGACAGAATAAGTGCCGTGACCAGAACAAGCTTTTTGCCCAGCACGTCTGAGAGAAAGGCCGATGCGAATATGGCAAACGAAAATGCCAGCATATAGAGTGAGACTATGGACTGGGCGGCGAACTGGTCAACACCAAAACACTGACCCATGGTGTTCAAAGCCGGAACATGCATGGCCATCCCCAGAGAAGAGATAGCCGGTATCAAACCGAGTACGAGAAGTGATGGCAGCTCGTCCCGCAGCCTCCGGGTGCCGACGACTGGCGAGGTCGCCGGAATCCCCTGCCGGAATGGCAGAGGTAAGAAAACCGCTCTCATTATTCAAAAGTCTCCGAAAAACTGCCCGGTGCAGAGTGCTACTAAGCCAGTAAAGATGGTACTATCGCGAGATTTTAAGCCCGTTTTTCAGTCTTGCATATCCTCTTTAAACTGTTTCGTTGCAAATGTTAATGATATTACTGATATGCCTTACCAGTACTACCTTTCGCCGACCAAAACTTTTTCAAAAAACTTCTCCACCCGGGACCTGGTCGCCAGACCAAACCCAGGAATTCCATGACCACCTGAAACCACATCAAGGGTCACTTTTCCCCCGCACTCTTTGATCTTGCGATAGAGAACCTGACTCTGTTCAAGGGGGACCAGCTTGTCCTTGTCTCCGTGGACTATCAGGGTTGGGGGCATGGGTGATCCGGGAGTGACATAGGTGAGAGGACTGGCCGTTCTCGCCGCGTCCACCTTCCTGACCCCTTCAACTCCGAGCAGATCGTCCACTATGGGATGAACCTTGTATTCACCGGACTGCCGGTCGTACTTCACCAACCTCAAAAGATCCGTAGGTCCAAACCAATCACAAACTGCTTGCACATCGGAATTGAGGTCTTCAGACTCGGTCTCGCCATCAAGATCCGTACTTCCCGTGGTGTCACCAAGAAGAGCAGATAGGTGACCTCCCGCCGATGCTCCCCAGACTCCGACGCGGTAAGGATCATAGCCGAATTTGCCGGCTTTACTTTTCAGGTAGATGACGGCGCTCTTGCAATCATGAATCTGGGCAGGGAACTTGGACTCAAAAGAGAGTCGGTAGTTGATGCTTGCCACGGCAAAGCCTTTGTTCACAAGACCGAAAAAAGGGTCCTCGCTGCTTGTCACCGCTTCTCCAGCCACCACCGTGAATCCAGATTACAAGCGGCATTACCTTGGTACCGTCTTTTGCTTTCAGTTTCTTCCGGCGGGGAATATACAGGTCAAGCATCTGGCTTTTGCCAGCCGGCTTCTCCACATAGCAAATATCTCTAAAAACCGAATATGGTTTCAACGCCCCCTTCAAATTCCTGGTGTTTCCACCGGCTCGCTTGCCATCGCCGTCAGTACTAAACTTCAGACAAAATGCAGGATGAGATAGCGAAGTGGAAAACACCAATACCAAATTCAAAAGCAGCAGAACAGGAAGACGTCTCATTTACTTCTTGAGCTCTCTTGAGCCTTTCTGAACCAGGCAAAGCTTAAGAGTGCTTTCTCCAGCGACGCACCACCAATGGCGACAAGATCCACAAGACACTTGGCGTGGCCAATCAACTCTTCAGAAGCGCCACCAAAATGAACAAGCACGGAAGCAAGCATATAGTCCGTGGCATAGCATTCAAAGATCGCTTCCCTGACGTCGGCGCGACTGGTGTTGCGATCAAGCTCTTTGCCCACTAGACGACCGAAATCCGCCTCCCTGTTCACCATTTCCTTGGTGAGATTGCGAATTCGATCCGGATTCAGATAGCCGGATGCAATCAAAAATTTATAGAGGTTGATATCACCTTCTATAATCCGCAGCTCCGGTCTCTTCGTAGCGGCCAACTCCAAAAGCTTTACCCGATCACTGCCGGAGACCTCTGAAAGAAACTCCATCGCTTCCTGGGCGGATATGTATCCTTTCTCTATCAATCGACTCATTGCCACCGCTGCCGACACCAATCTCGCTTCTATCCAATCGTATCCGGAGAGAACTTTCTCCAGGGGAAGCTGATTGGCCCTGGCAAAATTGAGCGCTGGGACGATATCCCCTTCGTAGCAAACTTTACCGCCAATCAAAAGATCTTTCAGCTCCAGATTGATAACAGGTCTGATCGACTCACTGTTCATCAGGAAGGGCAGCATCTTCAACTTATCGACAGCGTCTTCATAACGCATGCCATCATTCCTGATACTGTTCTGATAATCCAGGGCGCGATTTACTATCTGTTCATGAACCCGCGAATCTATGGAAAGTACTCTTCCAAGCGGCAGCCCACATAAACTCTGGAGTTCAAGCGCGTCCTCGAGCCCTTCCTCCCTTATCAACTCGGCGTCTACCAGAAGCTGTCCCAGACGCACTGTTTCCAGCTCATCAACGGCGCAACCCAGGGCGCTCAGAGCCTCTTTCACATGCCAGCCACGACGCCGGGAAATAGCGTAGGCTTCGGCTATGTGATGAAACTCAGTTCCACCCCTTTTGTATATACAATGAAGCTCCAGGAGGCTGGATAACTCCTCGTTGGTCAAAAGACCACGTACAACCAGGGTGCGACCCAGAGGCAGCCCGAAGTCCCGGGCGATTTTCAAAGCCGCTTTGAGTTTATCAAAGGGCAGCACATCTAAAGCGGCGATAAACTCACCAAGACGCACCTCTGAAAGCTTTCGCTTTCGGGGATTTTCTGCCTGGTTGCCACCTAACTCTTGCAAACTGACTCTCCGAATCTTCTTATTCGATCTTGCATTAGTATAACCTCTAGAAGAGCGAAGGTTGAGACTAGTTTAAGCCCTTATCGCTTTACAACCATCGATAAGCAAGGGATAAATCCCTTATTGCCAAGCACTTTCCGGACGGTGATTTAAGAAAACCGCATACATAAAATAGCGATCAAGTGCACCACCCTTAGTGCCACTTACAGCGCATGGACAACAAAAGAAATAGATACCTCATTTAATACCAATTTCAAAATTTATATTACAGCTCTCAGCTCAGGTAATAACGCTAATAATTATATGCGCAGTGCTGAGCCGATGTAACTAAATACGAATTCAAATTGCCCATTCGGGCCTTGCCGCAGAAAAAATCTGTGGTATATTTGCAATGGAGTTTAAGCGATTTTTTTCCAGCGCGGTCTCACAACAGATCCAACGGAGATGGATTCGCCGACAACTCAATTTCTTAGGAGAAAATCATGAGAATAATTCCAGTAGATATAAACAAATCAAATTTTCATTGAGGCTGCTTCCAAAGCTTAGCTTCTAACTGGTGGGATCCAAGCTGTGATCCCGTCATTTCTAGATTTTCGACAATTCTAGAGCGAGAGCACCTGGAGGCAGACGAGTGGCCCTGGCCACGGCTATGTCTCAAAGAAAGGGAGTGCTCTCGCTTTTTGTCGTGCGTATATATCCAAGCCCAAAAGCTAATAACCGTGAGGAGAAGGTTATGTTTAAAACTATCGTAGAAGTAAAAAATCTGAACAAACAGTTCGGCAAATTCACCGCTGTTCAAGACCTGAGTTTCTCGGTAGGTAACGGAGAAATCGTCGGACTGCTAGGTGCCAACGGCGCCGGAAAGACCACCACAATCCACATGCTCCTGGGTCTCACCAAACCCACAGCAGGATCGGTCTCGCTCTTCGGGAAGGACATTGAAAGAGAGAGAGTCTCCATACTCCAGCGAATCAACTTCGCCTCGTCCTATGTCCAGCTCCCCTATAACCTCAGGGTGGTTGAAAACTTAAAAGTCTTCGCCCGCATCTACGGTGTCAGGGACGCTGGCAGAAAGATAGACGAGCTTCTGGAGATGTTTGAGATCTCCCATCTCAAATTCAAAACCTCGGGAATGCTCTCCTCCGGGGAGCAAACGCGACTGAACCTCGCCAAGGCGCTGTTGAATGACCCGGAACTGCTCGTGCTCGACGAGCCCACCGCCAGCCTGGATCCAGATCTGGCTGACAAAGTGAGAAAAGTGCTCAAGAGAGTGAAGCAAGAGAGAAAAATGACCGTGCTCACGACTTCCCACAACATGCTGGATGTCGCCGAGCTATGTGACCGGATCATCTTCATGCACAAGGGCAACATCGTCGCCCAGGGCTCCTCCGATGAAGTCATGGCCAAATACGGCACCGACTCCCTGGAGGAAGTCTTTATCCAAATTGCACGAACAAAAGAAAAGGTAATTGCGTGATGAATCTAAATAATTTTATGAGCTGGAATCGAGTCTCAGCACTCGTGATGAAATATATCTACATCTGCTCTAGAAACTCTTTCAGAGCCATGGATGTACTCTTCTGGCCAGTAATGGATCTCCTTGTCTGGGGCTTTGTCACCATGTACATGCTCCAGGTGAGTAATACCGTCCCCGGTCTCATTACATTCTTGATCGGAGCGGTGATAATGTGGAACATTTTCTACCGGGCTCAACAGGTTGTGTGTATATCCTTCCTGGAAGACCTCTGGTCAAGAAATCTTCTCAACATCTTCACCGCCCCGGTACAGGTGAGAGAATTCGTGGTCGCGGCCTATATTCTGGGACTTATCCAGGGCACCATAGTGCTGGTGATCATGTCTCTTGTGGCGGTGGTGTTCTACGGCTTCAACATCATGAGCCTGGGTATCTATGCCGGACTCCTGTTCGCCAACTTAATGCTCATGGGATGGGCACTGGGATTAGTGGCAACTGCTCTAATCGTCAGATGGGGTCCCCAGGCGGAAGTACTGGCATGGGCCGTGCCGTTTCTGATACAGCCTATATCGGCGGTATTCTATCCGGTCTCGGTATTGCCTCAACCACTACAAGTGGTTGCCCAGTTTGTGCCGGCTGCCCATGTCTTTGAAGGCATGCGAGCAATTATGACCGGCTCCTACGAGACAGTCTGGGCACACATAGGAAGCGCATTCATGTTGAACGTGCTCTATCTAGCGGGCTCCGGCATACTTTTCAGAATGCTTTTCGAACAAGCAAGAGAAAAGGGTCTGCTGGCCAAATACTGTTCCTGAGCCCCGGCTCGTTACAGGACAAAATCCGAAGCCTCGGTCTCTTATCAAAGAGATCGGGGCTTCGCCCTGGCCAAGCTCCTGGACAGAGCGATATTTCGTACATATATAAATGAATAGGGAATCGCCTTGAAAGAAGAAACAAAAAACCACAACCCGTCCCTAAATAGGTTTCTAAGAGAATAAACTGGTGTAGTTCAAGCAAGAGCGAAGCGAGCCAAGATGGACGACAATCTTGACAATACTCTAAAAGTAGAGATCCTGGCGGAGATGCTCAATCTCGATCGGCAGAAATCCGCCGAACTGGTTGAGACCCTGGCAAAAATGCTGGAGACGGCTCTGCCTGAGCACACCACCATTAAAAGAGCAGGCTGGTTTATGTCAAAAACAAGACCGGTGGCCGAACTTAGTGTTCAATTCGACTCGGTGGGCTACTTGATAGAGCGAACTAAAAAAGGCTCTATTAGTGCCAAGCAACAAAAAATAGTGCGAGGCATAGCTCTGAAAAGCTCTGAAATTCCCCTTGAGGACTGCATGGCTCAAATTGTTGAAGAGCTGACGTCCCTGGCCGATAAGAGCAGCACGGCAAGAATGGCCCTCAACCATTTCCTGGAAGGAAGATACTGATTTGTTCTGGCGTAAGAAAAAATCGGAGAATCAACTGCGGCAGGAACGGCTGCAAGAAGAGTCGCGACGCGCAGTTGAGGCCGGCGGCATTCCCGTTATCGCCGAAGAGAGACTGAAAAACCATGTTGCCTCCGGCAGCAAGTTTTTCACCAGCGATTTAAGCACCAGGGAATTCCTATTGGCCAGGGACCAAAACCTGATTCCAATAGGCCAGGTTATGGGTACCTCATTTTTCAATATCAATTTTTGGAATTCAATCTTCCGGGTTCGTCTGTTCACCGGGGAGATGAAAGCGGTAAGCAGCGCCTTATTAGATGCCCGACAACTGGCTATGCAACGCTTGCGCCAGGAAGCCAGTCTTCTAAACGCTTCCGGAGTAATTGGCGTAAAAATCCAGGCAGGGAAAAGAACCTGGAGCGACAGCTTGCGAGAATTCACAGCGGTGGGCACCGCGGTAAAAATTCCAGGCTGGAAGCATGAACCTTTTTTATGTGATCTGTCCGGCCAGGAATTTTGGCAACTCTATTCCGCCGGTTACCGGCCTGTGGATATAGCTTTCGGCGTCAGCAGCTACTACATGCGTCAGGACTGGAAAACCAGCCGTCAGATGTATCAGTGGTGGGGCGGTACCAATTTCAACAACCAGGAAATTGACCTATTCACCCAGGGTTTTTACAACGCCCGGCAGCTTGCCTGTGAGCGCCTTGAGCGTGATCTGGAAACCAGCGGCGCCGACGGAATGGTCGGAGTAGAGATAGATTATGACTTCGAGCGCATCGAAACCTCGGACAATTCCCAGGCATGGGATCTGGTCCTCAATTTGACGGCCCTGGGCACCGGCATCGTCGAAGATCCCGAACTGAGAGAACAGGCAAAAGCCATCGCCCGGCCGAAATTCTGCATCAACCTGAGAGACACCAAACTGGCTTCAACCAAAACCAGTCGCATGAATGAACTTAAATCCAAAAGCATGGAATCCGTAGAAGAAGCTTATCAGCGTTTGCTGGACCCGGAAATCAACGAGTAAGAGGAGCCGTCAATGACCAATTCTGATCCGCATCCAGACCTGCCGCCCCACGCCAAAGAAAGACTGCAGCATATGAAAGGCACCGGGGGTAAGCGTGTCCTTTTCACAAGCGATCTATCTGTCAATGAATTTCTTCTGGTGAAAGAAGCAGGATTTGAGCCGGCCGGACTTGTGGTGGGAAGCTCAATCTATCATGTGGGCTTTCAGTTCGCCAATCTGATGAAGAATCAGGAGATGGAAGTTTTGACCCAGGCGCTTTACCACGCCCGGGAGCTTGCCATGACCAGAATGCAAGAAGAAGCCGAAGAGCTTGATGCCGACGGAATTGTCGGGGTAAGACTGAAAGTAAAACACATGTCATGGAACCTGGATCTGGCTGAATTCGTGGCTATCGGAACCGCTGTCTATCACAAGGACGGAGACAAGAGCTACCGGGCTCCGGGCAATAAACCATTTACCAGCGATCTTTCCGGCCAGGACTTCTGGACCATGCTGAACGCAGGTTACAGACCGGTGGGCATGGTCATGGGCAATTGTGTTTACCATATTGCTCACCAGACTCCGGGTCAATGGTTCAAGACCGTGGGCAAAAATATTGAGATGCCCAATTTCACCCAGGGTCTCTATGATGCCAGAGAACTGGCAATGGAGAGAATGCAGGCGGAAGCCGAACATGTCAATGCCGAAGGCATAGTGGGAGTCGACATAAGCGAAGGCAACTATGGATGGAGCTCCCATGTGATCGAGTTTTTCGTAGTCGGTACGGCCATCGTTCCGATCCGTGAAGATCACCATATCCCGACACCGCAGCTAGTGCTTTCCGTCAACGATTAAGACCAGGTGTTAAAATAGGCGCCAGGGCTCTATTATCTGGGCATATTAGAATATGAACAGATAAATCAGGATAGGCATATGTCTTCGATGAAATCATTGTTCCTATTAGTTGGTAGTCTCGGTTTGCTCTCGGGTCTCAGCCTGGGCTGGGCAAACCAGGCAGCCATGGCCTCTGACTGGGTAGAAGATGACAGCCTCAACGGCTTTTATAATCATCAGGTCAACAAGGACGCCACACCTCAAACCGTTCAGCCACCGGTAAGAAAGCCGGTTTACCGCAGCCTTGAACCGACAAACTCACCGGAGAGCATCAATCAAAGCCCTCCTGCCCAGCCTGGTCCCAGCGTTTTCGATACCACGAACAACTACAACCCTGATACAGCCGGTCTCTATTCCCCTCTTACTGTCCCGCCCACCGATATGCAGACGCAAGAGCCGAAGAAGAAGGGATTTTTCGGTAAGTTAGGAAGTTTTGGAAAATCCGTGGCCAAGTTGCCGGTCGACGCAGTGGAAGGAGCCGGAGCGGCTCTCAGCTCGCCTTTATTCTGGGAATCGGCTGGAGCCCTTGCCGGAGCCGGAGCCAATACCTACATGAATTACCAGCTCATGAAGAACAATCCTGGTCTCTACAATCCATATTACGGAGGCTATGGATACGGCGGCATGCCATACTACGGCGGCGGCGGATATCCCTATACCGGATATGGTTATGGAAATCTGTACGGCGGTTACGGCGGCTATGGCAGCCCCTATGGCGGTTACGGTGGTTACGGTGGCTATGGCAGTCCCTATGGCGGCTATGGCTTCGGCAGACCATACATCAGAGGAAGCAACATAAACGGAATCGGATCCTTTGCTCCACGCACCCAGTACGGAAATATGATCCAGAACTCCTACAACAATGCCGTCAACAACTCGGGTCTCAGCAGCTATGAAAAATACTGGTTAAGACAGAATCCTAATCCCGGCTTATTCGGTTATTAGAAGGTCAGGAATAATCAACTCTTCCGGGACTCGGACATCACTTTCCAGCGAGTACTTTTATATGGTTTGGAGTTTTTCAAACCTCCAAGCAATTTGAGCGCGTCTTCTTCCACAATCAAGAACTCACGATCTTCCCGGGTGATGAAGCCTTCTTCGCCTACCCCATCAAGGAAATGAAGAAGATGGTCATAGTACCCACCCACATTGAGAATGCCGCATGGTTTGCTGTGTTCTTCGATTATGGTCAGGGTGATGATCTCAAAAAGCTCCTCCAGAGTGCCATAGCCCCCGGGTAAGGCGACAAAGGCATCGGCCAGCTCAGCCATCATAGCCTTTCGCTCATGCATGGTCTTTACCACTTTCAGCTCCGTAAGACCCTTGTGTCCAATCTCTCTATCCACCAGAGATTGCGGAATAACACCAACAGCTTCTCCGCCGGCAGCCAAGATCGAGTCAGCCAGAGCGCCCATCAAACCGACGCTGCCACCGCCATAAACAAGACCAATTTTGTGCTCGGCAAGAAGACGACCAAATTGCTCCGCCGCCTCAATATAATCCTTGCCTTTGCCGCTCAAGCCTCCGCAAAAGACACAGATTCGCTTCATCAAAGCCATAGTTCCACCAAACGAACCGACCCTTCAATTATATGTCCATATAGAGAATAGTCTGATCTATTTATCAAGCTTTAAGACAACCATGCTTGCCATCATATTTAGTTATGATCAAATCTCGCGAAACCGGCATTACATCGACGTCACGCCAAAGTCACGCAGCAATTTTAAATTCTTTCCAACCCCGATAGAGCGGGACTCACTAAGTTACTATTCCTACAAGAGGTCTTACTAATGCCAAATCCACTCGAAGCCGCCGCCACCCCTGATGTCGCTCCCGTTAAAGATGCTGCCAAGGAAGTTAGCCCCTTCCAGAGTGAAATAAACTCATTGGATACCCTCAATGATTTAGAAGGACCAAATAG
>JAUIJG010000058.1 GCA_030431355.1 bacterium | reverse complement strand
GGTCCGGCTGGACCTCCGGGTCCGCTAGGACCTCCAGGACCTCCAGGACCGGCTGGACCTCCAGGACCGGCTGCGCCTCCGGGTCCTCCGGGT
This sequence comes from bacterium, assembly GCA_030431355.1. Next base: position 16,740 of record JAUIJG010000058.1, on the reverse strand, counting down.
CCGCTAGGACCTCCAGGACCTCCAGGACCAGCTGGACCTCCGGGACCGGCTGGACCTCCGGGTCCTCCAGGACCACTTGGACCGCCAGGACCGGCTGGACCGCCAGGACCGGCTGGACCGCCAGGACCACCAGGACCAGCTGGACCTCCAGGTCCGCTAGGACCTCCAGGACCGGCTGGACCTCCAGGACCCTGTGGACCACCAGGTCCGTTAGGACCTCCAGGACCGAGGGGACCTCCGGGACCTAAGGGACCACCTGCACCGATGGTGCCGGCAGGACCGCTTGGACCCGCTGGACCGGCAGTTCCGGTTGAACCGGTTCCGCCTGTGACGTTTCCGATAATCGGATCACCAGCTACGTTAGCAACAACTACAGGGCCGAGTGTGTTCGTTATAGGAAACGTGTACAAACTCTGGAACTGCATCTCGTTACCATGAGTACCCTGGAAATGAGCACCGAAGAAGAAAATCGGCGCCGGAATCCGGGCTCTCAATGTTGTCCTGACCATAACGAAGGGACCGGGAGAGCCACTGCCCAAGGGTGTTGGTAATGGGACTCCTCCACCTCCATTGGAGCCCGTACTTCCGGAAGTGGTCGTCGTTGCCGCGCCCACCATGGGAAGAACTGGATCATGGTCGATGTAGTCTTCGAAAACAACCAGCTGCGATGTGAACTGCGTTATTACCCATCCAGGAGCATTAGTCTGGTGGTGCAACAATGAAGCGTTCATCGCATTTTGTGCATCTTGGGGGGTTGACATCATACCTGCCGCACGAGCACAATCTCGCGCCGCTCGGTCACACATGTCTGCCGCAAATATCAGAATACAAATATTGAAACTTAAAGCGGTAATGACAATAAGTATTGCCACTACAGCTGCCAGTTCTATTGCGGTTATACCCCTTAGCCGCGAAACAAGCCCATTCCTGCGCTTCCTTCGCGTGCTCGGAGATTGTTTTTTCACCGATTCTCCTCCAAAAAAGAGAAATTGCCTACAGTACAACTGTAGGCAATTTACGTGAAGTGTACGTGAAAAACCCTTACGATTTTTCAGTATTTTCCGATTATCGCTGGGATTGAGTCAGTCGGCGAGCAATAGCCGAGAAGGACTGTTTCACAGCATTAACGTCACTACATTCAAAGTAACGTCCACCGTTTCGAGCCCGGCCGGAGAGTCCTCCGGAGCCGTTGCCCAGGAATGTATCCTGGTCTGTCGAAAGGGTTGCGTTACCGAGCATGTTGAGACCGATGCAGAACATAGCCACACCGTCGCTGGCACAATCGTCAGCTACGCTTCCGGAAGAAGCTGCCTCCGAACTTCCCACACCACCGGAAGGTATTCCGTCGGTGAAGAAGACGATTGCCCGTTTCGAACCAGCTCGCGATAGCCCGTTATAGGCCCCGGCCTGGAACTCAAGACGCGCTGTCTCCAGAGCTTCGGCGCACATGGTACCGGAGAGCGGTCGTCCGTTGTAGAGACCGTCACCCTGATACGGATGTGACCATGGCCATTCCCCTGTGGTCCTACCCTTGGTGACAAGGTTGACCGATTGGGTCTGGTTCAAGCTCGTGTTCAGCTGGGCCCGGGGTATTCGGAAACCGTTCTGACCACTACCCTGGTTCTGGGTATTTTCGTGGAAACGAGACTCACTTCCCGAAACTCCTCGATAACGGTTGTCCCAGACCCTGGGTTGCCCTCCCCCTAGAGACTGCACCACCTTGTATCCAACATCATAGTAGAAGCTATTTTTACCGGAGTAGGCGGAAGTTCCCTGGGCACCACCAAGGACACCTGTGTGGGGCGTAGCCATGGAGTTGACGTTGGGAGCAGCCGGGAATGGGTCACTGTCGGAAAAGGCTACGAAGCCGAAACGACAGTCAGCCAGGGCGCTCAGCTTCTGGAAGAAACCTTGGTCGGCTCCGTCAAGGGCTGAGGCGATAGGCTGGGAGTACCACATGGCCAATCTCTGATAGGCCTTTTGATATCCCCTTCTTGTACCCATGTTGGAATATCGTCCGAAGTAAGCGCTAATACCACCTGCATTTAGATAGTAGCCGCGATGCAATCCTGTTTGATTACGATTACCGCCGGTTTCCCGGTTCCCTCGGGCTGCCTCAACAACTGCTGCAAGGTTATTGAAGTTGTAGTTTCTACCTCTTATAGTCGTATCCGGCTCACTTCCAGGGAAGGAGAAACTAAATCCGGAGAATACATTTGGCCCAAACAATGGCTGAGCTGGTTGATTACTACCGGACGGAATTGTCGGAGCAGCAATATTCACAACAAGGTCTGTGTAAATATTTGGTGCTGTATGTATTCCTGGAAGGTTGATAGCGTCAACCAACGGTCCAGAGGTGGAGTCACCAGACCTGGCACTGTATGTGGGGTACGAGTAGTGGTTAGACTCCTGGCGGCTGAATGCCTGCGGGTCACCTACCACTGAAACATAAGTGGCTCCCTGCGGTTGGAATGCCGGACAATTACCAGGCGGGGTATTGTAATCGTTCTTCGTGAGATTGGCTCTCAAAAAGTTTTTGAAAACGATTATCTGATCTCCAGTCAGCAAAGTACCTAATTCAGAGTTTGTCAAGTTCTGTGGTGGCAAGCAGTTTAATGACGTGCCCTGCAGGAAGTTGACTGTGTCGAGAGCCACATACTCCAACAACGACTGATTCGTAGTTGGATGGGGTACCTCGTCATACTGAATACAACCGGTGTTGTTACCTGGAATAAGGCCAGGGATGGCGTTAACTCCAAAGATTGCGTCTAAGTCAGTCTTATCCACCGTCCAGTTGTTTTCATCCGGGTCAGGACCTGAATATCCCGTAGGCGGATTCGGATTCCACCAACGTTTTATCAGGGTAACCTGAGTAAGGTCATCCATAGAACCGGAGTAGTCAAACACCAGTACCGCGTCAACCTGAGGAAGACCACCGATGGAGCTTGCGAGAATACCTACGTTACCGACTCCATAAAAGGATATGAAGATCGGGTGGTAGCCATAACCGGCAAACACCGCGATAGCTCGACCATTCTGGTTGGCGGGCGGCGATGGGTCGACCACCTGGTAGCTATTTTTTGGATCTACTAAGCCGATAACCACCTTGGCTTCGCCGTCGGTGGTGGTGCTCAGAGATGAGAGGTCCGACACTGATGTGGTATTACCTTGCAAGAAGGTACCCAGCACGTTCCCCATATTGAACATGTTATATGCGTAAGCTGCGGCATTTTGCTGCGCGTTTGCCAACTTAGTATATGTGGGGTCATTACTGACGTCATAACTAGTTAGCATCGCAGTCCCGGCAAGAGCTGAAGCGTCACATGTGGCGGTAAGCTCTCTCTGAGCCATCTGTACCCTGCTCGCGTCGAAGGCAAATAAACCTGCCATCAAGACGAAAAACATAAGTGCAATGACCAGTCCGGTTATTGCCGCACCTTTTTGATCGCGGATCTTTTTTGAGTGCAACATAGCCCGTATATTTCTCCTATTACCTTCAGATACGCTGAAGGTCTGTCTTCCTTATCCTCCTGATTACGTGCAAGTGAATTCGTTTACCTGATTTACCCTGATATAACTTTTCTTTGGCTGAACCTATTTAATATTTCAGCCCCGGCGGATTCTCAAACTGAGCCTGGGACGAGACTCTCAAATCCATGGGTTTGCTGAGACCCGGAATATCGAACCATGGTACCGCAATCAGTGGTGAAGCGGATCCGTTAATTGTAAGTCTTAAAAGCATAGTATAGATGTCGGGGTCCGGCGCCGGATCTCCTGATCCCAGGGGGTTTGGTCCGGTGTGGACGTAGGTGCTGAGAGCCGAGGCGGGGTCGATGGGCTCCATTATGATATCCACCTTGGGATTCGTTGGAGTTTCGGTCCAGGTGATACCGGGAAACATCGACTTAATCTGAGCAGCCCGGGCTCTAGCCGTCAGGTAGGCTCCGGGGTAAGGTGTACCGGATGGAGCCGGTATGTAAATCAAACGGTTGAAGCAGGGTGACTTGGCTCCCATCTGGACTCCTGCGTTGGCAGCGAACCACAAGAAAAACGCGTTGATGGTCACTGTGGCTAGGTTGAGAATGGGAAAGAATAAGAACATAAAGAGCAGGTACATGGTGGCAACATATTCAGCCGCCATGGCACCTTTTCTACGTCGGAAAAATCTAACTCGTTTCATTTACTTAGTCCCACCTGAGAATCGGAAGCTATCTAGTCCCATATATGTATATTCCCGCATTCCTTCAATCCAACCTCCGAATCGAACTGACAACGCCCACAGAAACTGCCCGGATTGGGCATTTGCAGGCATCGAAAGCTGAAAGATATGAGTTCATGGTCACAGAAACGGCGAATATACTAGTAAATCAGCTATTAAGATGTCTTCAATACAATGCTGATTTTCGATCAGCCAACGGAAAAATCATCTTAACTTTTCTATAATCTTATCACGGGCATTTTTTTGCTGTCAATTCGCAAAAGCCCGCAAGCTCAGCATCCCTGGCGCTTGACAAGATTAACCGCCGGGATGATTTGTGACCCGACGAGTAGTAGATGTAATCCTTTTTAACATTCTCTCGGTCTCTTGCTGCTGGCGGGATGCCGTCGCTCTGGACTGCTTTGCGGTATCCCCGCCAGCGGCTGGGGCATCGCCTGCGTCCGGCACGGTCATCTGGGCGGGGGTCGATGAACCACCGTGGGCCAGTTGCTGGGAGCGCACTCCTGCATAGAGGTCTTTGAAATACTCATAGGAGGTGGTTGTTTTTGAGTCTTTCATGCCTTTTTCAGCAATCTCCAGAGCTTCGCTGAAATTGCCTGATTTGACATTGACTCGTATCAAACCACTTTTGGCATAGCTGCTTGCGGGAGCAACCTTGAGAGCCTGTTCATAGCAGTTCTGGGCCTGGGAGACACCGCCAGCTGCTAAATAAGCTTCACCATATGTGCACCATTCAAAATAAGTAGGTTTGATCTGTTTGACGATAAGATTTAGCTGCTTTATGGAATTCAGCGGCTGTCCTGCTCTGACCAGCGCGTAAGCCAGATAGCGCCTGGCGGTGATGCTATCCCCATCCAATTTGACTGCGTCGGTGAGGGTTTTCACAGCGCCGGAGAAACTTCCCTCTTTCATCTGGTCGTATCCCTTCTCCAGAAGTGGAGCCAACTCGGCACTTATAGCTTTAGGTTCGGCCGACGCAGCGGGAACAGCAAATGACATGCTCACTAAAAGAGCAAGGGAAAGAGTGCTGGTAAGAACTTTTGATGACATCTTTTCTATAATCTCCACTATCTGCATCAATTTAGGTTGAGAAACTTCGACGAGAAAATAATTAGCCTGATCCTATCAAAATTTGTTGAAACTGAATCACCATGTTTGAAAATGAGTGTCGGCCACTCCAGTTCACATCATATATATATCCCCGAAGACAGGATATCTAACCCGTCTTTGAGGCATATATAAAGTCAGGGGTCCCGGACTATCTTCCGGGACATGAACAGCCAGGAGACAAAAGACCTGAAAATGGTGTCAAAAGAAGAATCAGAACCCAGGCTTCTGATAATCAGAGGACTGGCGATTGCGCTTGTCATCTGGGTCGCAGCCCAGCTCTACGTGATCTCTGCCACCGGAGGCGATCAATCCGACCGTAGCCTGAGCAGCATTTTGAATGAAAAATCTATGAGAGCTAAAGAGTTGCAAGACAGATTGAATGTCCTGGTTGCTCTTGGAGATTCCTCCGACCTTTATGAGACAAGGGATGAATGGATGCTCTTGCTTTTAAAGAACAACTTGAAAGAAAAGAGCCTGGAATCAGCAAGGGAGCAGATGGCAGACCTGAGCAAAGACAAGGTCTTTGATCTGGAAAAAAAGCTTTCCTTTTACGAAAACGTAGCCCTGGTTTTTAGAAGCACGGAAAGCTATGAGGATCTTGCACATATATATAGGTTGGCAAAAAGCGAGATTGAAGCTAGCGATTCTAAAAACAAAAAACTCTACCTAGCCAGATTGGAAAACAATCGAGCTGTCTCTTCTTTCTTTGAGGGTCTATCGATGGAGGCGCCTTCGATAGAAGGATTGGACAAACGAATAAAAGAGTTCGAAAGTTCTGAATCACAGATGGTATCAAGTATCAAAGAGATCAAGCAGATCAACAAATCCGAAGATCTAGATTCGAAAAGAATAAAAAATCTGGAGTCCATACTTTCTAAAAATCGGGACGAGATTGATCAAGAGCTGGTTTTTGCCCGCTTGCGTCGCTCCGCTTACCAGCGAGAGCTGCGTCAATAATAGTATTGAATCGATGCAGGTCCGAAGGGAAGACGAAAAGTACCATGGTTGCCACCATCAACCATTCAAACTGCGGAATATTCATGCACCAGTCTATCGTCAGGTGCATACAGATACCGAAACCGATTACATAATAACGAAACTCTCTAATCCAAATGAGCGTAAACAAGCTGGTCTCGATTACTAGTGTCATCCAGGTAATTAACTGACTTATTTTAAACAGTTCCGGACTGGGCACCAGAGGAAATTTCATCAGGGCTTCGAGTCTTGAGCTTATATAAACTGCGGTTCCATTCACCCAAACCCAGCCTGGCAACTTGGTGATAACAGCATGGAAATAGACACAGCAAAACTGAATCTGTAGACATCGCATTCCCCAGGCGGGCACTAACTCACTGTAATCAGCGCCCAGACGCTTTACTCTAGCTCTATGATCCAGGGACCAGGCAGCTCCGGTCGGAGCAAACACTAGCCAGAAGGATATGACCCTGATAAAAGTATCGCCGGAATTTAGTAAGTATGGATTTCGGTGGTAAAAGGAGACGAAAGTAAGATAAATAAGAACAGCAGCCACTCTGGATTTAAAACCAAAAATAAATGAGACAACCGAGATCACGTAGACCGTATAAATTGTCGTCAACCAGGCATCATTATCAGGTGCAAGCGCAAATAGGTTTAGGCTCACAAAAGGATTGTTCTGGCTTATGGATCGATAGGAGACCAGGGCTTCAGTCCCGTACCAATTGTAGAGGTCAGGGAAGATCAGAATACTGTGCTGTAGCAGAAGCAATCCAAAAAGGATACGAAAAGCCGCCACTGGATATGGTGATACCGGCGAGAACAGGAATCGATCAAAGGAGTTCAATATGGTCTTCAAACTCATTTTGCTCTCACTCCAGGTCTTCCGGATTGACCCTGTAAACAGTCAGGATTCTAAGCTCTGACCTGTCAGGATTGAACTGGTTGTCGAAACGGTTATAGGAAGGAACCAAAATAGAAGTCTTGGCTGATACTGCTTTTGATACCGCTCCACTCTTCTCTCCCTCCGCTGACAAAGCCTCTTTTCCAGCCTCAAGATTCTTTACTTGTTCCTTGAAAAGACCGGCATCAAGACCGTTTTCCATCGGTGGAATGGCACAGGAATATGAATAGAGGGAGACAATCACCGGCGGATTACCTGGAAGATCATTGTTGTGTCTGGCGATGTATCTGGCGATGTCATCATATAGGAAAGGGAATCTTTCCGAAGTAACGTTATCACTTAAAAACTTTCGATGTCTCTCCAAAAACAGTTTTCGGATCAAAGGTACTCTCTCCAGGCGTGTTAGAGAATGAACCTGGGTGCTGCCGTCCTTGTAAGTGATACTGGAGACCACATGGTTGTTGTTTTGTCTGGGGCTGGGGGCGAAAACATTGAAAGCCTGATGAATACCAAAAAATATCACATAACGATCAAAGGGGTGGAGCAGCTTTTCGGCAAGGAGCGTATCCCGCATAAACACAAGAAAAACAAGATAGAAATTGAAAAAGATGAACGCGGTTATAACCGGCTTTCTTACTTTCAGCCAGAGGGGGCGAGGAAGAATAAAATCGATGAACTCTTCTCTATTATCTTTCTGAAGATGTTCTTCCAAAACCGGTTACCCGAAAGTTACTACCAGGCAACTATTGGTCGGCGTTTCCTACCAGTTACCGCTATCTTTATTTACCCTTCTTTTGGGATTTCTTTTTAGCGGCGGATTTATCTTCTTTCTTTTTGTCTTTATCGGGCTCTTCTTCCTTCGGGATGGGAATTTTGTAGAGCTCAAACATCTGTTCGCGGACTTTTTTCTCCGCCTCTTTCTTGCCTTCAGCCTTATAAGTATCGGCAAGGTGCGTGTAGAGAAGCTTCATCCATGACTCCGAAACTTCAGCCTTGGGGGCGTTGCTAGAAACCTGTATCGCTTTCAAATAGTGCTTCTCAGCTTCCGGCAACTGTCTCTGGCGGTCATAACTCATAGCCAGATAAGAATGAATATTGACAAACCAGGGAGCAAGGGGTCTCTTTTCCAGCGGTTGGTCATAGAAGATTTTTAAAGCTATCTCGCCATATTTGATGGCATTTTTGTCATCGCCCTGGTCGAATAAAACGTTATTCAAGCGCACCAGATACTTACCTAATTTCGTGGTGCCGACAGAAGACTTCTTGGCGGCTTCCAGCTTGCTAAACAAAAGCTTCTCTGCTGTGTCCGGCTTCTTATCTTTGCGAAGTTCCTTAGCTCTGGCGAACTCATCTTCCGGAAATTCTATGGTGAGGTCAGGCTCTCCTTCGGTAAAACTCTTTTCAAACTGAACAGCTTCATCCGCTTTGTCGCCGCCGGCCTTTTTGCAACCAAAACTAACCAGTGAAACCACAAAGGCTACGGACAATGCCAGATAACGAATGCCAGTCCATGAAAATCCTTTGATGCTCATTTAGTAAGGGACCTCTTGATTTCCGTAAAGATACGCAAGTTTTCCGAAGATAGTAATTGACTGACATATTAACGCATCTAGATGGGGATTGTCTTCTATTCCAGAGACTTATGCGACTTATTACGATATATCGTCACTGAATGTCGGTAGTACTATCGAGCTTTTTGTTGAGATTGAATAGGACACCTCTTAAAAGCGCGCACTCCCTCTTTGTCGGGGTCATTCGCTCAAAAGCGTCGCGGATCTCTCCCAGGACTTTTTCTTTGTTGTAGGACCGAGAGAAGTCTATCTTGTCAACCAGAAGATCAAATTGCTCGAACAGTTGTCTGGTTTCAGAAAGGGTGGGTAGTTCCGGCACTTTAATCACTTCAGAAGGCTGCTGCAAGTTGATATTTCCAGCTAAATTAATTGAATACATAACAGCGCAAACAGCCTGGGCTAGATTCATAGAGGGAAACTCAAGGGATGATTCAATCCGCACCTTTTTGTTGCAGAGAGAAAGCTCATCATCTCTCAATCCGTTACGCTCATGGCCAAATACAATCGCTACTTTGTTTGTATGGGCTGCTTCCACTATTTCGCCGCTCATATCGGACAGATTTTTCAGGGGTCTCTTTCGCTTTCTACCGGCGGATGTAGCAATGGTCAGATTAATATCCTCCACTGCCTCTTCCAGGGAGTCAAACAGCTTGGCTTCTTTTAAAATATCGAAAGCGCCCACAGCCATCATCCTCGCTTCCGCGCTTTTGTAATTTTTAGGAGCTTCCACCAGTCTCAGGTCGGAAAAGCCAAAATTCTTCATCACCCTACAAGTGGCGCCCAGGTTTCCGAGAAACTCAGGACGGACCATTATCACAGCCAGATTGTCGGTCCAGCTTTGTTGAGCACCAGTCATAACTTTTCTGCCACCAGGTCTAGAGGTCTTTCCACTACCAGAGTCAAATACCGGGGTCCTTCCTGGGCAAACTTTCTTGAGCCAAGCAAATAATCTGCCTTGATCGGGATCTCACCCTTAGCCCTTGATTCTTTGTAGCTTTCGTAGCCTTTTCCGTAGTAAATAAGCTCCGGCGACCCAGCTGAGATTTTCTCTGGTTCCCAACTCGGTTCGGAGGCTGCAATTTTAACAGACAAAAATGCCAGAAAAGCCTTTACCCCAGACATATGGAGAAAGCCGTCCCTGGTAACCATGGTTAGAGGGCACCGCAGATAGAGACTTACAAGAATGGTGGTGACGGCACTTAATTGAGACTCGATAAGGGCGGAGGAGAGAGATTCGAATTGTCTGAACTGCTTCAAAAGCAGATCTTTCCTCCCTGCCCCCCAGAGAAAAATTGCTGCTAAGCGACTCAATAACACTTTCCTGGGTAATGGGCAAAAAATCGAAATCAAGGCGAATAACACCAGGGCAAGTAAAGCCAGTGGCTGGATAACATAGGCAGGAGGAAGAACCATGGCGCTGTTTGCATAAAAGGCTGCGGCAGGATAAGTCACCGCTATTGCCACCACTACAGCGAGAACAAAGTCTTTTGCCTTAACTAGATTCTCCTCCAGGACTCGTAGAACAAGACTGGATAAAAGTGCTCCGGCAATAAAAAGAAGTGCCGCGGTTGATGCAGTCCAGCGAGAGAGGAAAAGTCCAGATAAATCCGCAAAGAGTGCAATAGAAAGAAATCCCACTGTAATCCCCGGTCTGTTTTGTCGCATGTGCTCTGGCAAACATAGATTTATGACAAGCCCCGAGGCAAAAGCAGACGAGATAGCCAGGGAAAAATTGTAGATTTCAGTGGACTGCCAGGCTGAAAGCAGAAGGCTTGTGGCGAATGGGGAAGCAAGGATAAACAGAATAGTAGCCAGCAAAGCTACCGGAAAGTATCTATCGGAGTGCGGCGATGCACTAACCTTTTCTGAAAAATCCGGAACGAAATCAAACCGGCTTCCTTTCGCTCCTGACTTCATGAAGAGAAAAGATAGCCCGGTCAGTCCCACTAAAGTCACTGCATATAACCAGGGAACGAATTGAAGCAAAGCGTTGTTGGTTCTCGCTAACCAGCCTTCATCACCGGAAGAGAGGCTTAGAACCAGGTAAATCCAGGACACTGACAAAATAAAAAGAGCCCTGGGCAGAGGTGCATTCCTTTTGACACCGATATCACGAGAGTCGGTGGAGACCTCTCTGGGTCCCATCTCTAGAGCAATTAGACTGGCAGAAAAAATCAAGCCGCTAAAGAAAATAACTTCGAGCAAACGTCCTCCACTATCGAGGACGAAGGTACTCTCTATCCCAAAAGGGCTAGAAAGACTTAGCCAGACAAGAACTGAGACCACCAATTTCAAAAGCAGAGTTGCTCCAAGGCAAAGCTGCAAATATATTCGACTATTTAAAAAGACTATCGAGAAAAGAACTAGTGAGACAAGGGCTAAAGGCAGCCAGGCAGACGCGATGGAATCAGTGGGCGTAGGAGCAGCCAGCACCATGGACGGCATCAAAACCGCCAGACTGAATGAATCTGACATTAGCACCGCAGCTAGAGCCAATCCAAAGAAAGAACCGGTAAGGTCCCTTTCAGTAAATAGATTGCGTAATTGAACTCTAACCATCGAAATCTTTGGTGGCAACCTCAATTGTCCCCGGTTGCCTCTCTCCTATTCTGAGATTGTTACGCTCAGATAAGATACTCAGTCCCCTGGGACCTTAAAGAATATATGATCCTAAGGAGGTCCTTATTAAAACCCCATCAGCTTTAGCGCCGTTTTGCCTGAGCTGGACTCCGACGATATTAAATTCCTTTATCATAAATAAATCTTCTATCTATAGTTGAGGCTTCTAAAATAGCGCCTTAAACACCCCATTTGGTCCCACATTTTGCAGGCAGAAATCACTAGAGAAGTCGCCAGACTTTATAAACAGCCGGGATACAGCATGCTTAAGCTGTTAGCTGTTTATCTGGCCGTTTTCTCAGCTCTGTTATGGTCTCCCGGAGCATGGGGAGAAAACAGTTCGGCCGGCAACTTATCTCAACCTCTGCTAAAAGAAGCGAAGCAGCAAAAACCTGAGAAGAAGAAGAAGAAAAGTTCTAAAAAGCGAAAAGGGAAAAAGAAACTGGTCCGGGGTAATGCCCCCTGCCTGGCTTGGCTACCGCCTGTCGCCCCTGAAAGCGATAAAGAGAGCAATACACTTACCAATGAGGCGGTGATTCTCTGTGTGCATGGACTGGGGCTGCACAATGGCACCTGGGAGCCGTTTGGTAAAGCGATGGCTGAGAGGGGCTATGTGGTCTACGCCATCGATGTACGAGGATTCGGCTCCTGGATGGAAGCCCGAGGAAGAGAGCGAGTTGATTTTGCCAGCTGCCTGGAGGATGTAAGACGCACTCTGAAAGTCCTGAAACGTGCTCACAAAGAGCTGCCGGTCTTTATTCTAGGAGAATCGATGGGAGGCGCCATCGCCCTGAGAATCACCTCAATGTATCCTGAGCTTGTGGATGGGCTGATAAGCTCGGTCCCGGCCGGAGACCGCTTCAACCAGACAAAAACAAGCATAAAAGTGGCGTTTCGCTTGATAAACGATCCGGATAAACCCTTCAACGTCGGAGAGGGAGTGGTCAAACAGGCAACTAAAGATCCGGAGCTAAGGGAAGCCTGGCTCAATGACCCCCTGGCTCGCTTGAAATTGACCCCGAGGGAGCTTCTTCAGTTCGATCGTTTCATGAAGGGAAATCGACGCTGTGCTAAAAAGATAAAGATCAAACCTGTTCTCATGGTCCAGGGCTCCGGAGACAAGCTTGTCCGTCCGGAAGGAACCATGGAACTTTTCGAACGCTTGGCTACCACCGACAAAAAATTTGTTTTGATTAACGAAGCAGAACACCTAATTTTCGAGGAAAATCAGTTTAGCAAGAAGGATCTGGACCTGGTGGACGGCTGGATCAAGAACCATATTTCAAGGACTCGAAATGAAACGGCTAAATCGACAAAATAATAAAGCATCCAAATCTCCGCTCTTCATGGCTCTTTTGCTTGGTTTATCGGTGATCAATATCACACCCCAGGCTGAAGCTGCCACCCGAAAGTCTCCCGGAAAGACTCCAACCGCCCGAGCAGCGGCACTTGTATCCGGAGGCAAAATCGATGAAGCCACCAAAGCATTGACAGAAGCGAAGGCGGGAGAGAAGAAGACCGCCGAATACCATTATTTGATGGGAGTTTGCGCATCGCGCAAGAAAGAATATCGGAAAGCCAGAAAACATCTAAGAATAGCCATTCGGCTGGGCAAAGGTTCGAAGATATCTCAAAATGCCAACAGGGAGATAATGAAAGTCCCTGCTTCCCTAATTAAGCCCCGAACCGGTGTTGCCACCAGATTGCTAGCTTCCCTTTTCGGTCTATCCAGGGATCGGGGCACCGGCGCGCCTATTCCAACTGTCATCGATTTCTATGCGAGTTGGTGTACACCCTGCAAGAAGCTAGAGCAAGATCTCTCCAGCATATCCAAACAATACGGCGATCGGCTGAGGATCATGAGGGTGGATGTGGACGATCCTAAGAACGAAAAAATGATCGACCAATATGAAATTAGTCCCATTCCCACGGTTATTTTCTTAAATACCGATGGAGAGGTTGTAGACTATTCAATCGGATATTCCGGTCAGAGTAGTATTAACCGTGGAATCAAAAAAATTCTGACCGCTCCGCAGTCTTGATTTTTTGAAGGGATTTAGGAAGTTGAAATCATACGCCAGGCCGACAGCCTTGTTTATCATCCTCTTTCTGGCAAGCATCATTTTCATTCCCGCCTGCCTCGCCCAGGGAAATGAAACCGGCTACAAAAACAAGTGGGCACTGGTTATTGGCATTAATAGCTTCGACGAAGGTCAACTCAATAGAAGCACCAAATTGGATCTGGCAGCCAGGGATTTTAAAAAGGTTCTGGTATCAAAAGCAGGATTTTCAGACGAAGGAATACTTGAGCTGACCGATGCCGCCGCAAGTAAAGACGCTATCATTCAGGCTTCCGGCAATAAATGGTTGGGTCAGCTGGCAGGCAAAGAAGATCTTGTTGTCGTTTTCATCAGCACCCTCTGCTTCCCTTCCACAAATGGAGAGGTCTATTTGCTACCGGCGGATCTAGACCTGGACAATTTCTACAGCACAGCGATTCCTTTCTCTGAATACCTACAGAATTTAAAAACCAGGGTTGGGTGTAAGGACCTGGTGGTAATCACCCAGACGATTTTCAGCGGTGCACCACAGATGGTATCGGGTGCGAAGGCTGAATTCGGGGTGTACAACGTCCACACGGACGAGAGCAAGCTTCCTAAGAACATGGTGTTGATCTCCTCCAGCAAAAAGGATCAACCGACCTGGGGGACATATTTTTCAGACAGCCTGCAAGCGGCGGTGAAAGCAGCCGACAAAGCCAAGACCCTGGAGGATATTTTTAAATTCGCCTCGGAGGGAACGATAAGGAGCACCATAGAAGAGTGCAAAGGTTGCAAGATTCAGACTCCGGTTTTCTACGGAAGCAATGCCACACGCAGCATCAAAATTCTGGTAGCAGCCAGGGATGGCAGCAACACAAAACCGGAGGCTGTCAGATCATTTGAGCGAGTGGTGGAAAAACTTGGTCAGGCACGAGCTATGCTCCGCTACGGCAAGAGTCAAAACGCACTTTCTCTTTTAGAGACCATTGGAGAATCCTCCAGACTACCGATGGTCGATTATCTGGAAGGACAAGTATTCGCCAAACGTCATGAATGGAGCAAGGCGGCTCAATCTTTTGAGAACGCCTACAAAAATTCAGCACAATCAATTTATTGTTCACAGCTCGCCAATGCTCTAATAGAAGCCAATATAAAGACAGAAATGCCCCCTGAATTCTACTGGCACAAAGCCTACAAATTAGACCCCAAAAATATTGATGCCATACTGGGAATCTCCGAATCGGAAGGAAATGAAAGGGAGTCCATAAACATTTTGACCAAAGCTTTGTCAGATTACCCTGAGAGTGCCGAATTGCATGATCGCCTAAGTTTCGCTTTCAAGAAAAAAGGAAGTATGAACCAGGCACTGGAGCATGCCCACGAGGCAGTGATTCTCGATAGTGATTCCTGGACAAGCTTTATGAATCTCGGTAATCTGCTGATGGCCGCAGGCAATTCCAACGAGGCTCAGGCAGCCTTTCGCCAGGTACTGGATCTAAATCCAAAATCCAAAGAAGGATATTACATGTTGGCGAGAGCCCTGGAAGAGACCAAAGATCCAGAAGGTGCAGTGCTTGCCCTTGAACAATTCGTGAAGCTATCGAATCAAGAAGACAAAAGATTGAATCAGGCAAGAAAAAAGATCGAAGAGTTGAAGAAGACGATTTCTCATAACTGAAATTAGGCAAGGTCAAGAGAATAGTAAGGGGTCTAACTTGAAAAAAGTCCAGGAAAAACCGGACTGGCTCGAAGCCAGGACTTTAAAAACCAGAGAAGAGCACGACTATGCCGGAGATATGTTCCAGGGCGGCTCAAAAACAGAGTTCTTTGAAAACCAGGGCACTAAAGTAATTCGCCTTTCAGCCTGGAACAAAGGCGAAGAGAGCGCACCTCAATCTTTCGCAGTGGTTTTGCCGGAGAAGACAGAATCGGATGTTTTGCAGTCCGCATCAGAGACCTGGTATCAGTACGAATCAGAAAACCTGCCCCTCAAGTTTAGTTTTATGCAAGTGGCCGAAGATCACTTCAGATTCCGCTTTGATCTGGAGCCTGGGACCTGTTGTTACGGACTGGGAGAGAGGCTCTCCGGCACGAATCTCAAGGGTCGTAGCCATACTCTATTCAATTATTCGGATAATCGGCATGTACCATCCCTTGACACCATGTACCTTTCGGTGCCTTTCCTGATCGTTGAAGCAATAAATGGGGGCGTGACTGAATCCCCTGACAAAATCCGGGGTATCTTTCTTGACTCACCCGCCTGGCAGAAGTGGTGCCTGGATGAAAAATTGAATGGTGAAGGCACCATAGACCTGCTAAGTCGTAGAGGATGGACTCTCTATTTGCTTGAAGCCGAAAACTTACCTGATTTACTGGCAGCGTATACGAATCTGACAGGAAGAGGTCATCTTCCACCGGACTGGTCACTGGGATACCATCAATCGAGATGGAGTTATCCTGATGCGAAAACAATTCTAGATATCGGCACCACCATCAGGGAAAAGTGCATCCCCTGCGACTCAGTGGTGCTGGACATAGACTACATGGATGAATACAGGGTCTTTACCCATTCAAAAGAACGATTCCCGGATTTCAAAGGAACCGTAGACAAGCTTCTCTCCATGAATTTAAAAACCACCTGCATCGTAGATCCGGGGGTGAAAAAAGAAGAAAAATTCTCAGTGTACTCGGACGGAAAGAAACGAGACTTTTTCTGCCGGCGTGGTGACAACAAGCCCTTCATAGGCAAAGCATGGCCGGGTCCCAGCCTGTTTCCCGATTTCCTCAGGCATGATGTGAGGGTATGGTGGTCCGCGATGCATGGCTTCTTTGTAGACAACAACGTAGCAGGCGTCTGGAATGACATGAACGAACCCTGCCTGCTTGAGAAGCCCTGTCCCATGCCTCCGGATTCAAAAGTCCTGCCTCCGGAAAGACGGCAAATGTTTTTACAATCTTCGCCGGAAGGGAAAGTCGGACACTTTGAGGTACGAAATCTCTATGGCATGCAAATGGCCAGAGCTTCTTATGAAGGGCTCCTTGCCCTCAGACCGGATGAGCGACCTTTCGTTTTAACCAGAGCAGGCTACGCCGGGATCCAGAGATATTCGGCAGTCTGGCTCGGAGACAATATGTCCTGGTGGGAGCATCTTGCCCTCAGCATACCGATGCTCATAAACATGGGCTTGAGCGGTATTCCCTTTATTGGCGTGGATGTCGGTGGCTTCGGTGACGATTGCTCCAATGAACTATTGATACGCTGGTATGAACTGGGAATCTTCTACCCATTTTTTAGAAATC
>JAUIJG010000057.1 GCA_030431355.1 bacterium | reverse complement strand
TCACCCACGGTGGCATACTCTTCCACGGACTTTTCTATGTAGGGTAAGAGGTTGTCGTTTCCATCGGCCGCTTTTCTCAAGGCGCGGAGAGATTCTTCAACACTTTCATTGTCTCTCTTTTCTTTGACTTGCTTGAGGAATTTTATCTGTTCTTCTTCCAGCTTCGGATCCACGCGATGAATAGGTATTGACTCTTCATCTTTGTCTATGAAATCGTTGACGCCAACCACCACTCGCTCTTTTGATTCCACGTCCAGGTGGTATTCGTAAGCGGAGTTTTGAATCTCTTTCTGAATAAACCCGGACTCAACTGCTTTGATGGCGCCACCGAGTTTTTCTATCTGCTCAATGTATTCCAGAACTTCTGATTCTATTTTGTCAGTAAGGCTCTCCAGATAGTAGGAGCCTCCGAACGGATCAACCACATTTGTCACCCCGGTTTCGTAGGCGATGATCTGTTGAGTTCTTAAGGCGAGAAGAGCGCTGGCTTCGCTGGGAAGTGATAGAGCCTCATCTTTTGAATTAGTATGCAGGGATTGCGTGCCGCCAAGAACGGCCGCAAGTGCTTCTATGGCCGTGCGGACCACATTATTGTCCGGCTGCTGCATGGTTAGACTGGAGCCGGCTGTCTGGGTATGGAATCGCAACATCATCGATTTATCGTCTTTTGCTTCGAATCGCTCCTTCATCAGGCGAGCCCAAATTCTGCGTGCGGCTCGGAATTTTGCAATCTCTTCGAAGAAATTCATCTGGGAGACGAAGAAGAAACTCAGCCGGGGGGCAAAATCGTCTACATTGAGTCCTTTTGCCTGGGCCGCCTGTACATATTCGATGGCGTTAGAGAATGTGAATGCGAGTTCCTGGACGGCAGTAGCCCCGGCTTCCCGAATATGGTATCCGCTGATGGAGATTGTGTTCCACTTTTTCATGTCCGTCGAGCAGAATTCGAAAATATCTGTGATCAATCTCATCGAGGCCTGGGGCGGGAAAATATAGGTGTTTCTAGCTTCGTACTCTTTGAGGATGTCGTTTTGAATCGTTCCCATTAACTGATTGGAATCGACTCCCTGCTTCTTTCCGACGGCCTTATACATAGATAAAAGGATCGCGCTGGTGGCGTTTATTGTCATGGAGGTAGACACTTTCGAAAGATCAATCTGATCAAAGAGTCTCTCCATATCCTTGAGGGTATCTATGGCAACACCGGTTCTGCCTACCTCTCCAAGAGCCATCGGATCATCCGAATCGATGCCCATCTGAGTGGGAAGGTCGAACGCTGTTGACAATCCTGTCTGGCCGTTTGCTAAGAGATATCTAAATCTTTTGTTTGTTTCTTTTGCGTTACCGAAGCCAGCATACTGGCGCATTGTCCAGACGCGAGAGCGGTACATGGAGCCGTATACACCCCTCGTGTAAGGATATTGGCCTGGCTTTCCGAGCTTTTCTTGGTATTCGAACTCATCCATATCTTCCGGTTTATATATATATTGTTCAGTTTTCATTTTCTATATAGCCGTATAATTACCAGTCTCGCGCTTTGATATTTTAAGGGAGGTGGCTTCCTCGTGAAGTACTACGAGAACATACTTGAAACAATTGGGTCAACACCGCTTGTCAAAATCAACAAGCTAAATGAAGGACTCAAACCTCTAATTCTTGCAAAGATGGAGGTATTTAATCCAGGCGGATCCGTTAAGGACCGGCCGGCTCTGAAAATGATTGAGGAAGCCGAAAAGCAGGGACTGCTTAAACCCGGCGGGACCATCGTGGAGCCGACCTCCGGGAATACCGGGACCGGTTTGGCTCAGCTGGCTGCTGTTCGTGGATACAATTGTATTCTTGTAGTGCCTGAGAAAGTAGCGCCGGAAAAGATCAACCTCTTGAAAGCTTATGGCGCTGAAGTGGTTGTTGTGCCAACGGTGGAGACAAGCTCCCATGAGAGCTACAACTCCGTGGCGAATAAGTTGTCCATGGAAATTCCGGGTGCTTGTCAGCCGAATCAGTTTGCTAATCCCAACAATCCGATGGCTCACACAGAATCAACCGGCCCTGAAATTTGGGAACAGACCGGAGGAAAAATCACTCACTTCGTGGCGGGCATCGGCACCGGTGGCACCATCTCCGGCACGGCTCGTTTCCTCAAAGAGAAGAATCCCGATATTAAAATTATTGGCGCGGATCCGGAAGGAAGCATTTACTCCGGTGATATGGCCAGCTCCTACTACGTAGAAGGTATCGGTGAAGATTTCATTCCCAAAAACGTGGATATGAAAATCGTCGATGAAATGGTGCGGGTCAGCGATAAAGAGTCTTTCCAGATGGCAAGAAGAATGGCTCGCGAAGAAGGTCTCCTGGTGGGAGGCTCTTGCGGAACAGCTATGACAGCTGCCTTGAAGGTGGCCGAAAGACTCTCCGAGGAAGATGTAATGGTTGTGCTCTTGCCCGACGGCGGCAGAGGCTATCTATCGAAATTCTATTCCGACGATTGGATGAAGTCCCTGGGCTTCTTGCCATCCGGTACCCAGGTCTTCTACGTGAATGACTTAATCGAAAGAAAGTCCGGTCGCGGTAAATATCCCGCCATGATTACTGTCAGTCCTGATGAACCTATTAAAAAAGCCATCGAGCTGATGGAGAAGCATCAGATCGATCAGTTGCCTGTTGTTGATAGGGATGGCCGCAATGCTGGACATGTTAACGATGTGGTGGCTATGCAAGTAGTTTATGAGCGGAAGAATCCTGCCGATGTGAGAGTAGGAGATGTTATGGGTAGACCATTCCCACAACTTGATGCTCAAGCTGAACTGGATCAGCTGTATAAGTTGTTCCGGCTAGGCAATGCCATGGTAGTGGTCACCGACAACGATAAAGCCTGCGGTGTTCTCACTCGTTTCGATATCATGTGGCATTTGAGAGAGACAATAAACACCAGTTCGTCTAAGGACAAAAGTTCTTCGAAAAAGTCGGAGAAGAAATCAAAAGCAGGAGTACAGTAATGAAATTCTCTACCAGGGCTATACACGCTGGTCAGGACCCTGACCCTACCACCGGTGCAATCATCACCCCCATATACCAGACTTCTACCTATGTCCAGGAAGAGATCGGTAAGCATAAGGGATATGAGTACTCAAGGACAGGTAACCCCACCAGGACCGCTCTGGAAGAGTGTCTTGCTTCCATCGAATATGCTCGCTACGGATTGGCTTTTGCTTCGGGATTGGCCGCTGAGCAGAATGTATTACACCTTCTCGATACCGGCGATCATGTTGTCGTCGGAGAAGATGTATACGGCGGTACCTATCGTCTTTTTGAAAGAGTTCTGACTCGCTATGGTCTCTCTTTCTCCTGGGTTGATGCGACTGATCTCAATTCAATCAAATCGGCAATCAAAGACAACACCAAGATGATCTGGCTTGAGACGCCGACTAATCCTCTGCTCCAGCTGGTTGATATCAAGGCTATTTCGAGTCTTGGGAAGGAGCACAAGCTGATCACGGTGGTGGACAATACTTTTGCCAGTCCGTATCTCCAGAATCCTATTAAGCTAGGTGCCGATATCGTTGTGCACAGCTGCACTAAATATCTTGGTGGGCATAGCGATGTTGTTGGTGGTGCCACCATCACCGATGACAAAGAGCTTTACGAAAAAATGCAGTTCCACCAGAATTCGGTGGGAGGTGTTCCCGGTCCCATGGATTCCTGGCTTGTTCTCCGGGGAATAAAGACTCTGGCTGTGCGGATGAAAGCTCATCAGGAGAATGCTGAGAAGATAGCTGAGTTTCTCACCAAGCATGAAGCTGTTGAGAGGGTTATTTATCCCGGTCTTAAGGACCACCCTCACCATGAACTCGCTAAGAAGCAGATGAGCGGATTTGGAGGCATGGTCTCTTTCGTGATCAAAGGTGGCCTGGATAACGCCAATAAGGTCATGTCATCTTTTAAATATTTCGCTCTTGCGGAGAGTCTTGGTGGAGTCGAGTCTCTGGCCTGTCATCCGGTTTCCATGACTCACGGCGCGATTCCCAAAGAGATAAGGGAGTCCCGTGGCATTGTTGACGGATTGATTCGTCTTTCAGTGGGTATCGAGGATATCGAAGACCTGCTTGACGACTTGAAGCAAGCTTTGTCAAAAGCGAGCGCCGTCTCAAGTACAGCTGGTTAGGTTTGCCAGATAGAAGCACACGCGGTATCAAGTACAGCTAGCTAGGTTTGCCAGAAGACCGTACCATGTAGATTGCTACTGGCTAGGTTCGTCAGAAATCCATGTTATGTAGAGTGCTACTGACCAGTAGCTTGGCTGTTTCTAGGTGTTTAAAAATAAGGAATTGTCTTGCCGTTGCCGGACTTTCTTATTTTGCTTATTCTTGTAAACAGGCTCTCTTGCCTTTCGAAAATGGGGGCGCCGAATAGTTCGTAGTCTCTGTATTTGCTTCTCCATTTTGGAAATAGTGCCTGAAGCCAGCCGGGCATGAATATCAATTGTGCTTTCAGAGCCCTGCGCTCAATGCGGTCGAATCCAAGGGCGACAAATTGCTCTTGGACGTATCCCATGGGACCGAGGAACCAGAGAGCTTTTAAGTATTTGCCGACTCGGTCGTCCACAAGCTTGCGTTTGCGCGGACAGGCACTGCGAAACTCAACTTCAACCTCACCAAATTTGAATGATGTTCGGCTGCCGTCGGAATAGAATATGACTTTTGTAGTGCCTCCATTCTTCTCATCCTTTTGCTGCTTCTGTGACTCAATGGAAGGAAGCTCCGATGTCATGCCCATTTCGTAGGCGGCGACATCATGAAAGTTGAAAATCTTTCTGCAGAATGCGGCGGCTTTTGCCCGGGCGACATCAAGCACCGATGGCGGTGATTTTGACAGACACGCCCTGCGAAACACACCTCTGGCTACTCGATGAATTATTCCGGCATTGACTAGTTTGAAGAGCGTCAAGTCAACTGCATTTCTGGTTCCGTACTGTAAAAGCTCTCTGGTCGTGAAAAGGCTAGTTAGTGAAAGATCATTGATATGTCTTTGAATAAACAGGGATGTGCTCATTGCTGATTCTCCTGTGTTAACCTCACAAAATTTATGACGATCTCTCGAGCAAAAAAGTTCAAACTCCAGGCATTCAAAATCTATCTCGTTGAGCTTCCCAAAGGTGGAAAGAAAAACGCGCGTTTTTCTGTCCACCTGGGTAGGACGAGAGGGGAAGTACGTTTTGGGTGAGTTTTGTGACAGTCGAAAAACTCGGAAAAATTTCAATGGAAAAATCTAAGCAATTTCAGTTTGCGGTCTATCGTGAATCTCTTCTCTCTGAGGATATCTTGACCGATATTGCTGACTATCTCTTCATCACAAATCCAGACATTGAATTTAGGCTTGCAAATTGGCCCCAGGGCGATATTCACAGTCACTTCTTTGTACTCAATCTTCTTTCCATTTGCAAAGGTCTTTCCCCCGCAGGCTCCAATAGGAATAACTATTCCCAGCTCTTCTGCCGCCTGTCTGGAAAGTTTTGTGCGAGCAGTGGCCGCATCTACTAGAACTTCCAGGTTTTTGCCATTGATACGAGCTTTTACGAATTCACCCTGCCTTTTGAAAGTGCAAGGTATGTCGTATAGGGCTGATTTATGGGGACTGGTGAGGTCGGTTTTCCTCTCAGGGGAGTTTTCTCTCTCCGGCTCTCTCGTTGTGGTAGTAGAAGCGGTGCTACTCTCCTTCGCGGCGGTGCTACTCTCCTTCGCGGCGGTGCTACTCTCCTTCGCGGCGGTGCTACTCTCCTTCACGGCAGTGCTGCTCTCCTTCGCGGCAGCGTTGTCTTTGTTTGAAGCAACGCTATCTTTGTGCGAGATCGCACTGCCTGAGTTTGCAGAAATGTTGTTTTTGTGGGGGACGCTTCCCAACCCATTTTCGCTGGTTTCAAATTGGGGGATTTTAGGCTCTAGCTTGACCAGTTTGCTTGAAGTTAGGCTCTTCTCTACTTGTGTGACTGATTGGTTTTCAATGCGATTGAGCATATGTTTGGCATATTCACATTCTTCGCTGTCGGGAAATTTTTCCAAGACCATTTTGTACAGGGCTTTTGCCCTTATCGGATATCTCAATCGATAGTAGCAATTGCCCAGATAAAAGTAGTTCCCGGGATTTTTTGCGCCTTCCTTTGTTTTGATCTTTTCGGTGTATGCCCTGGCTGATTTTAGGAATTGACCGGAAGCATAGAGACTTTTTGCATCTGATGCAGGCACCTCCTCTTGTTCTGCGGAAGAGTTTCTTGACCGTTCATTCCCAAATACCTCCAGCTTAAGAGCGGATAAAATTGCAGCGGACATCGTAAGAATTAGAATCGCTGACTTTTTGGAAATTGCCATGGGAAAAAGATGTCCTTGCTAGTCGCAATAGCTTCTTCTGGCAAGTATAGCTGGTCAATACTGTGAATACTAAAAGTTGAGGCGGCCCCTGACGCTCTTAACAGCTCTATTTTTGGAGCCGGATCCAAAGCCGGAGCCGAAGAATTGGCTATCACCATCTTCTGCGTCTGAAGCACTTGAGTCGTTGTGGCTGAACCCTCTGTGGCTTCTGCTCGAGGTCCGATCGTAGGCTTTGTATTTTTTGATTCGAGGAGGAGTTGTTTGGCTAGGATCCTGGTCGGAATTCTCGCGAGCGCTGGCTCTTCTTAGCAAGCTTCCTCTCGTATTTGCAGCATTTAGAGCAATTGCGGTGCCGGTGGTCGCCAAGCTGGCCCTGGTTGATTTGTTCACCAGTGTGCCTGTCACTCGACCACTGTCAAGTCTTGCGGCTGTGAGCTTTTCCCCCACTTTGGCTTGTGCAAGCTTGGCTCTCGTAGTAGGTAGACGCAGCTCTCCGTGCAGATTCTTGTCCTGGTTTGAATGCTCCCTGGGCGCACCATGCTTGGGAAGGACGCGACCCGCTATCTGCTCCTTCTTAAGGCGGATAGCAGTTTCTCTAGCTGATACATGAACCGGTTTTATGTTCAGTTTGCCATTTAATTGCTTCTGGCTTTGGCTGAAGCTTCCGGTGGCGACATGTATCGGCTTCTTATATATGAATTTCGGTCGGCTTCTTTCCGGGTTATATTTGCTGTATTTTTTGTACCTTCTCTCTGCTGTTTTTTTGACGACCCGGGCTCTTCTCTTCGAATTCTGCCTGGAGGCGCTTCTTTTAGCCTGGGGCATTGTCCCTTTTATGCCGTGTTTTGGTGGACGGACCTTGTTCCATCCTTGAACATTGGCATACATAGGATTCCAGTGGTAGTGGCTCAAATTCGGATAGCTTTTGACGATATCGTGATGCCAGTCCTTAATCTCTACAGAGCCGACAGTAACCCGCGCGTATCGAGAATCTTTGGATTTCGCCGATACTTGGTCACAGGCACTAAACATCACCAGGAATAGGGCTCCTGTGAGTAATATTCTTGTTTTTGCAGCAGTGAGTGACATGGGGATTTGTCCTTTTACTCATGTATACAGCCACGCACTGCTATAGTCTATGGGGAAAATACCATCGGGAAGTTACAGGAGAGGAGCATCGGCGGCACTATGGGCGATAAGAGCAAACTAGCGTTTTTAGGAATGGGAATAATGGGTGCTTCCATGGCTTCCAATCTGGCCAGAGCCGGTTATGACGTAAGTGTCTGGAATCGCAGTTCCGGTAGACCCGGAATGAAGCAAGCGCTGGAAGCCGGCTGCATGGAGAGTGATTCTATTGCCACATGTGTGAGCGAGGCGGACTTCGTTTTCACCTGTCTTGGCGATGTTCAAGATGTTGAACAGGTTATTCTCGGTGAAAGTGGTGTATCAGCCAGCGCAAAGCCTGGGGCTGTGGTGGTGGACTTCTCCACAATCGGTCCAAAGTCAGCCGAGCACATATTTGACGAGTTGGCCGGGAGCGAATTGAAATTTCTCGATGCTCCTATTACCGGCGGTGACGTGGGTGCCCTCAACGGTACTTTGACTATTATGGTAGGCGGTGAGGAGAGTGCATTTAAAGCGGCTCTTCCCTATTTGCAAAAGATGGGATCCACCGTCAAACATTGCGGACCGGCTGGCTCCGGTCAGGCGCTGAAGCTCTGTAATCAGGTGCTATGTGCGGTTACCATGTCCGCGGTTAGTGAGTCTATTTGTCTGGCCAAGAGATTTGGACTGGATCCTTCCCTGGTGGTGGAAGTTTTGAAGGATGGGGCAGGCGGCTCCTGGGCTTTGTCCAACCTGGGAACTCGCATCGTAAAGGATGATTTGAAGCCGGGTTTCATGCTCAAGCATATGATAAAAGACTTGCGGCTAATTCATGAAAACTGTCAATCTGATGACCTTCAACTTCCTGCTATGGAAATGGCAGAGGGTATCTTTAAGGAGTTGGTTCGCAAGGACCCGGCGGCGGCTGAATCCCTGGGCACGCAGGCCATGATCAAAGCATACGGAGATGATTGAAGCTGGCTGAGATGGCGGAAGCTGGCGGAAATGATTGACTCCGGCGGAGATGATTGAAACCTACGTAGATAACTGAGACCGGCGGAGATTGCAATAGTTAGAAAATCTGCTGGGATGAAGAGTCATCATATATGGTGCTTATTCTTCAACGGTTTCTATTCTGTCGGACACACCGAGCAGGCACCAAGAGAATGAGCAGGCACCGATCGGGCAGAGAGCAGACCGAGAGCAGGCAATGAGCAGGCAATTAGCAGGCACCTAGCAGACAGAGAGCAGGCAATGAGCAGGCAATTAGCAGACCGAGAGCAGACACCGAGCATGCAGATATGCAAATGTATAATCGCTACGCATTTAGTCTCAATTTAACCTGGATTCAGGGCAAGCGCGCGGAGCTTCGAGCTTCTTTACTGTAAAGAAAGCGTGTCTTGCTCTCTAGATTAGAAATCCCTGGAAAGTTTGGCCTGCTAAAGGTATTGCAGACTCAAACTCAAAAGTCTCAACGGTTCAATATTAAAAGTTAAATCGTACTGGTGGCTTTTCTCCCAATTTAATTGGAAAATTCAACTACCTTCAGAAGAGGTTCTTGATTTGATGTTCTGTTCATCGATTCTTCGCTATTCAAGTATTGTCATTGCGGTGTTGCTGCTTTCTAGCTTCGTCAGCGCTTGCAAAATGGGAACCGGCAAAGATCCTCGGCAGGAGACGAATATGGTCTCCATCGAAGGATCCGATACGATGGACATCTTGCTCACCAGCTGGCGCAAGGGTTTTATGAAAGAGCATCCGGAGATTCCTGTCTCCGTGACCAGTGCGGATTCGGGAAGGGGAATTGATGCGCTTGGGGAAAAAACGACGGATATAGCAGCGGCTTCACGGGACCTGACTAAAGAAGAGCGAAAGATATTCCACGACAAAGGGATCAAGATAAATCGCTCCATGGTCGCCCTGGATTCAATCGCCATAATTGTCAACCATAACAACCCGGTTGAGGATATTACTATTGGCAACCTTAGAAAGATTTATTCCGGTGAAATTACCGACTGGGGCGAGTTGGGCGGCAAGAAGGGAGAGAAGATTGTTGTTCTCAACCGGGAAGAGAAATCGGGAACCTTTCGTTATTTTACCGAGCATGTGATGAAGAGAATCGACGATAAGGTGATTCCTTTTGTAGATGGCATCAAGGTTATGACTTCCAATGAAGCGATGCTTGCAGGCGTGGATACTAACGATTTTGCCATTGGTTATTCCGGGCTTAGCATCGCCCTGAATTCCGGCGCGAAAGCGCTGAGTGTAAAACTGCTTACATCATCCAGCGCAGTCAAGCCCTCCCTGGAGACGATCTCCCGGGATTATCCCCTGAGCAGACCGCTGTATCTCTTCTACGACCAGGATCCCAAATCGAGCGTGCAAGAGTTTGTTGATTACTGTTTAAGCTCCGAAGGTCAGAAGATCGTCAAAGAGAAAGGCTATCTCTGCATAAAGTAATCTCTGATTTACGAAACTATTGTTAGCGTGTATCTTTAGTGCAGGTTCTTACCGGATTTCTACCAGGTATCTCCATTAAATGTCTGAATTTCTGAAGGCTTTGCAAGAGAAGGTTCTTATTTTCGATGGTGCCATGGGCACATCGATTCATAAGCTTGACTTGAGCCTGGACGACTATGACGGATACGAAAACTGTCCTGAGATTCTGGTGGAGACTGTGCCGGATGCCATCGGTGGTATCCATGAGTCCTTCTTCAAAGTCGGCTGCGACGTGGTGGAGACAGATACTTTTGGTGGCTCTCCGGTGGTTCTTGCCGAGTTCGACCTGGCTGAGAGAGCCTATGAGCTCAACAAAAAAGCGGCTCAAATAGCCAGAGAAGTAGCATCCTCCTACTCCCGGTCAGAGGAGCGCAAATTTGTCTCCGGCTCCATTGGTCCCACAACCAAATTGCCTTCTCTCGGTCATATCAGCTTCGCTAAGATGAAAGACGCTTACTACGAGCAGGTGAGAGGGCTGGTGGATGGCGGAGTTGATGTTCTGCAGTTTGAGACCGGTCAGGATCTTCTGCAGGCTAAGGCTGCTGTAATAGCGATTCAGGATTACCTGAAAGTAGCAGGTAAGAGAGTTCCTACAATCGTTCAAGTAACCATAGAAGCGCCGCCGCTCTCCACAATGTTGGTCGGTTCTGATATCTCCTGTGCTTTGGCGGTTCTCTCCTCATTCCCTGTTGACGTGATTGGTATCAATTGTGCCACCGGACCGGAAGAGATGGTCGATCACATTCGCTATCTTTGTTCCAACAGCAAAGCCTTCGTGTCGGTTTTGCCCAATGCAGGCTTGCCTGAGAATGTTGACGGAGAGACTGTTTACAAGCTCACTCCCGAACAGCTTGCCGAATCCCTGCGGCATTTTGCCTTTGAAGAGGGTGTCAATATTGTCGGTGGCTGCTGTGGTACCACTCCGGAACATTTGAAAGCTGTAGTTGACGCTGTGGGTAATAGAAGTCCGAAGAAGCGTTCGGTCGAATTCATCCCGTCAGTGTCGAGTATTTATTCCAGTGTTGCTCTCGAGATAGATAATCCTCCACTGATAGTCGGTGAGCGGACAAACACCAATGGCAGCAGAAAGTTCAAAAGATTGCTTGAGAAAGATGATCTTGACGGTATGGTAGCCATGGCCAGAGGGCAAGAGAAAGAGGGAGCCCATATACTGGATGTCTGCACCGCCTATGTGGGAAGGGATGAAAATGCCGATATGGTGCGTTTCATCAGTCGATTGAACACCGAGTTGTCGATTCCGATTATGATTGATTCCACGGAGTATCCGGTGCTCGATAGCGCTCTGCAATGCATAGCCGGTAAGCCAGTGGTCAACTCGATCAACCTTGAAGATGGAGAGGAGTCGATGCGGCGCAAGCTGGGCCTGATCACTAGATTCGGAGCTGCCACCGTAGCCCTGACCATCGATGAAGATGGAATGGCAAAGACCCTGGATAAAAAAGTAGCGGTAGCGAAGCGAATCTATGATATCTGCCTGGAAGAGGGAATGCCTGCTAGTGATATCATATTTGATGCTCTTACTTTTACTCTGTCCACCGGCAATGACGAAGATCGACGTCTGGGTTTAGAAACTCTGGAAGCAATCAAGTCAATAAAGAGTACTTTGCCAGGGGCAAAGACGATTCTAGGGGTTAGTAATATCTCCTTTGGATTTGATCAGAAGATTCGGCAGATTTTGAATTCTGTTTTCTTGCACTATGCGGTTGAGTATGGTCTTGATATGGCCATAGTTAACGCCCAGAAAATCATGCCTCTCTTTAAGATCGCCGAAGAAGAGAGAGAGTATCATCGTAAACTGATTTTTGATGAGCGCTCGCCCGAGTATGATCCGCTTTTTACGCTGCTCGACTTCTACAAGAAGAAACAATCTAAGGGAGAAAGTGAGAAGAAGGTAGTTCGGTCAAGGAAAATAGAAGATGTTTTGGAGAATCGGGTTATCGACGGTGACCGGGTTGAACTGGAAAAAGATCTGGATATAGCGCTCAAGACCTATAAGCCCCTCGATATCATTAATAAGATCCTCCTGAACGGAATGAAAGTTGTTGGTGAGCTTTTCGGCGCGGGTAAGATGCAGCTGCCTTTCGTCCTCCAGTCTGCCGAGACAATGAAAGCGGCGGTGGCTTATCTGGAGCCGTTTATGGAGAAAGTGGAAGGGCAGGAGAGAGGCATCATGGTCCTTGCCACCGTCAAAGGTGATGTGCACGATATTGGCAAAAACCTGGTGGATATTATCTTAAGTAACAATGGATACAAGGTGATCAACCTTGGTATCAAACAGCCGATTGAGAACATTATCGCTGCTACCCAGGAACATAAAGCCGACTGCATAGGTATGAGCGGTCTACTTGTTAAATCGACCGTGATTATGAATGATAATTTGCAGGTCTTGAATGAACGTGGTATCAACTTGCCGATTATTCTCGGGGGAGCGGCGCTTACCCGGCGTTATGTCGAGGAAGATTGCCGGAGCACTTATAAAGGCAAGTTGTTTTACGGGCAAGATGCTTTTGATGACCTGAAGATTATGGAGATACTTGCCGGTCTGAAAGCCGAGGGGCGAAATCTGGAAGAGCTATCGGAAGAGGAGATGCTCGGTCAAAAGAAACCTGTGAACACGGATCTATGCGAGGATGATCTTGCCGACTCCGGGGATGGTACTGTTGATCTGGAGAGTGATGAAGATGTCGATGAGAAAAAGCCATCGACTGTGGAGTCCACTTTGTCTAACGCATCACTGGAAAAGGGACGCTCGGATGTCGCCCGAGGAGTGACGGTACCCAAGCCTCCATTCTGGGGTTCCCGGGTAATCGAGGATCTCAATATTGATGAGGTCTATGATTACATCAATCTCAACGTTCTGATACGAGGTCAGTGGCGGGTTAGAAAAGGTGATAGTTCCCAGGAAGATTATGATAGGTTGCTTGATACCAAGATCTATCCGGTACTTGAGAGGCTTAAGAAGGAAGCTTCCCGGGACAAGCTCCTTATTCCAAAATCAGTCTATGGCTACTTCCCCTGTCTCTCTTCAAATGACGACTTGATTATATACAGGGAAGATCGGAAGACCGAGTGGTTGAGATTCACTTTCCCGCGCCAGAGCCATGGTCGCGGTCTGTGTATCTCCGACTACTTCACTTCCGTTGACGAGGTTGAAGGTGACAATATGGATGTCCTGGCTATGCAACTTGCTACCGTCGGAGCCAGGGCGACCGAGTATTCCCAGTCACTTTTTGATTCCGACAAGTATTCTGACTACTTGTATTTCCATGGTCTTGCTGTCGAGTCCGCCGAAGCTTGCGCTGAGCTGGTACACAAACGCGTAAGACAAGAGTTGGGATTTGCTTCGGAGGACGCCGATGATATAGCCGGATTGTTCCAGCAGGGTTATCGTGGCACCAGATATAGTTTCGGGTATCCCGCCTGTCCCAATCTTGAAGATCAGCAAAAGCTCTTTGAACTGCTTGAGCCAGAGCGCATAGGGGTCTCCCTGACCGAAGAGTATCAATTGGTGCCGGAGCAGAGTACATCTGCCGTGATCGTTCATCACCCGGAAGCCAAATATTTCAATGTACTGGATTCTAAGAAGAAGAAGACTGTCTGAGCCAATACTGCCGGTTTTCCTATTGGATGTTGAACTTATCCAGTTCTCGTCGAGCGTCTGTGGAGACAGTCTGGTCCGGGTCGTTTCTGAGAGCCCAGAGAAGTTCCAGCGGGCAGCTTTCGTTTTTGATCAAGCCCTGTTTTACTTCGCTGTTTTTGTCGTTCACTAAACTCCAGAGAACATCTATCGGGGACTTGGAGTTCCTTGCCACAGCCGCTCTTACTAGAGTATCCGGATGGGTGGCAAGTTCAGCCAGTCTCTGAATCGGTGTGGAGTGTCTCTTGGCCATCATACGTAAAAACTCGATGGCTTCGTGTGCACCACTGGCGGTTATGGGAGCTTCTTTGGCTGCCTTGATCTTCGTGTCTGTGGGAGAGAGCGCGGGCAGTTCGTTGACGGTATTTACTTTTCTTCGATCAATAATAGGTTCAAGTCCGGCTTTCTTCCTCCTTTCATTGAGGACTTCATAGGCCCTCAAGGATACAAGGGGATTGGCATCGGTTAACAGGTCAACAACCAGATCTGAGGTCAATTCCGGATTGTCCAGCGCCGCCAGCTTGACGTGACCATCGTGATCTTTGACCAGTTTAGCCATTATCTGTTTCGTCGCCCTCGGGTTTCCTGCAACAGCGCTTCTTATAGAGGCGTCCGGATTTTGAGAGAGCCACATCAAGGTCGCTTCTGTCGTGTTTTTGGAATTGGCGATGTCTAAAAGACCTGCGTTTGTGGCTTGCTTAAAAGGATTGCTGGAAGTGGGAAAGTCTGCGGTTTCGGATGGCACAAGGTCATCTTTGCTGCGAACAAGAGAGTCTACACTTTCATCAGCTTTTCTGGTGTTATCTTTGGGATCAACTTTTATGGAAGGATTTTTGCTGCCGCTTACCGACTCAGACAGAGAGGTGATCAGATTCTCCGCCGCTTTTCTGCCAGTATAAAGTGGATTCTTCTCTTCTTCTTCAAAGGTTTCGTCGGCAACCCTATCGATAATCTCTTCCATCTCGTGGCTGGTGAGTAGATGCGCTTTTATGATTTCATCGGTGAGCATGGAATTCTCACTGATTTCCCATTCGTCGGCAAGGCATGTGGTCCAGTCTTTTGCTAGATTGACTGGATCCTTTGCTACTCCGTGTTCGTCCGTCCCCGGTTGAACCGGGGACGTTTCTGCGTTCTCCATCACCCTATCCTTATCGATAGGGCTGGAACGCTTTGACGGATACTTATCCTCTTCCTTCATAGGCTTTTTCAAAAAGCATTAGCTCAACACCAGAACGGGTTGGGTCAGGTCTGCTCAAAGTTATCTTTATCTACTCCCACATCTCCCATGCTAGGTGCTTTCACCCGGTTTGGGGTATTGGAATGGAGATATATTTGTATGGGTTATCTATATAAGTACTGTGTCGACTGTATATCCCGGGGCTTTTCTTGAAATTTTTCGCTATTTTGGGGCTACCCAGCCAGGTTTATTGGATTTTCCGTACAAAGATATAAGTTTTACGAGCAAATCTCAGCCGCCGGTTGGGCAAGAATGAAAGTAGGAGAAAAGTATTGGGAGGTAAATTAGTCCGCTGGTGTCCCCAAACGTTAGTATGTTCTTCTTTTAACCCTGCCCTATATTCCTTTGTCGATGATTCCATATTTGTTTTCATTGCCAGATCATTGAATTCCTTGCTGTCCACTTTTTATTTTATGAAAGCAGAAACCATACCCGAACTATTGAAATTCTTGAGCATTCAAGAACAGGCTTTAGGAAACCAGAGTCCTGAAGTAGCCTATACCGTCTCCAAATTGGCCGACCTTTATATGGATAAGGGTATGCTGGACGATGCTGAAAAGCTTTACCAGAGAGCCCTGGAGATTAGAGAGCGAGCCATCGGTCCCCATAACCGGGAGGCTGAAGAGACCCGAAACAGTCTTGCGCGCTTGAAAGCTATTCGTAAAGAAGACTTGATCGGTCCCGATGGGCAACTTTCTTCCGAGAGAGTCAATGTGGCTCCGGAACCTGGCGCCCAGAGTTCCACCAGGATATCCGCAGCCAACATGAGTGTCCCCTCGCCCAGCCGGGATAGGGCGGTTGATTCATCCACCAGTCTCGATATCGTCTCGGACAGTCTTTATACTTTGAACGCTCAGAATGTGGCGGAAAAGGTAAAAGAGATGGAGTTGGAGGTTGATCTCATCCGACAAGTCTCCGGTTCTGATTCTCTACAACTGGCCGATTGTCTTACAAAGCTTGCCGACCTTTATTGTCGGACCAAGCTCTATGAAGCGATGGAGCCACTTTTAATCGAGGCTTTGAAAATCCGTGAGGCCCAGTTAGGAACGGATCATTTTCTGGTGGCAAATAGTTTGAAGAATCTGGCTCGCCTCTACTATTTCCAAAATAAATTCACCGTGTCTAAGCCGCTTTTTGAAGCGTCGGTCGCGATAAGAAGAGCTGTTTTTGGACCCAGGCACCCCAAAGTTGCAGAAGCTCTTACCCAGTACGCTAAGCTATTGCGCAAGATGAAGCGTATTGAAGAGGCCCAGGCCATCGATCAGGAAGTGCATAGCATTCGTTCCCGCCATGGTACCTGGTATCGGCTTTAGAATAGAGAGATAAGAGCGTGTAGACTTTTTATTGCTTTGTCGCGGATTTTGACCGGGTCATGTGTCTTTTCAGGCGGCTGGTGAGGGTACACATGTCTTCGTACCTTCCGAAGCTCGGCACCAGATAGGTCCCCTGACAAATATCTCTCACTTGTTCTAACAAAGCTTCCGCCAATTCCAGTCCAATTTTTGCGCCCTGGTCTCCGGCTTTTGCCATCGCTTTTCTGATTTTATCGGGAATGGTTATGCCTGGTACTTCGTTGTGGAGATACTCAGCATGCTTGGAGGAGTGGAGCGGCATTATTCCCACAAGAATCGGTACGGGACATTCACCGAAATCATCGAGGAAGTCACTTAAGTCGCTGACTTGATAGATGGGCTGGGTCATCACAAAATGTGCTCCCGCTTCCAGTTTTCGGGAAAATCTGTCCAGCTCAAGTTTTCTATCTTCGTGGGTACAATTGAGAGCGCAGCCGATGGATAGTTGGGTCGGCCTGCCTATGGTATTACCGGCGATGTCTTGCCCTTCGTTCAGTTGGGATATGATCTTTATCAAACCGATAGAATCCACATCATAAACCGCTGTTGCATGGGCATAATTCCCCAGGGCCGGTGGATCGCCGGTCAGGGCGAGGATGTTTTTTATTCCCAGGGCCTGGCAACCGAGGAGATCGGCTTGTATGCCCATCA
>JAUIJG010000056.1 GCA_030431355.1 bacterium | reverse complement strand
AACCCTTGTCTTACTGTCCGGAGTAGAGTTGAGCCAGAAGAGTATTCGCGAACAGATTGGTGCGGCATTTGATCTGGTTGTGCAAATTAAGCGCCTGACCGATGGTGCCAGAAGAGTAGTCAGCATAACCGAAGTAACCGGCGTTCAAGAAGGCGTAATCAGCATGCAAGAGCTGTTCAAGTTCAAACCTGGCAGCGCTGACGGAGGCGCCGGCTATCACACTGCCTGCGGTATCAGGCCCCTGGTGGAGAAGAAGATAATGGATGCCGGATACAAATTCTCCGAAGGTCTACTCAAAGAGATTAATCCATCCGCCACCGAACAGGAAGGCAGCAGCGAATCGAGAGGTGAGCTTCTCGAATGATCATAGGTCTTGAGTCTATCGCCATCGCGGCTCTCTTGCTCTCCATAGCAGGCGGCATAGTTTTCGCCCGAATTTCTTATCAGAAGAAACAGCGCAAGATGATCCGGGCAAGGCTGGATCTTGCTTTTAAAGAGAGCCCCCGAGAGATCACTTCGGTCAATATCAGAAAAGAACGTGGGGTTGAGAACGGCGAATCAAAATTACCCGCTATTTCCGGTGTCGACCGTAAATTAAGAATGATGGCGGAAACAACAGGTATCGAGAGCGCTTACGAGAAGTTCAAGCAGTTTACGATAATCGCTTTCTTCGCTCCGCTTATAATCGCCCTCGGACTCGATTTAAACTTTCTCTACGCCCTGGTATCTTCAGTCCTACTATCGATTATCCCCTACATACTTCTTGTTTTGAAAGTTAAGCAGATAAAGGACAAATTTATCCAGCAGCTTCCGGAAGCGACGGATCTGATTGTCTCCGTGCTTCGCACCGGTCACAGCATTCCCAGAGCAATTCAAACAGTTTCAGAAGAGATACCTGCTCCTCTAGGGGATGAATTCAAAGAGATCCACCACAGGCTAAATCTCGGTCAGCAATTGTCCGAAGCCCTGGCTATTTCAGCGGTAAAATACGACAGCCATGAGCTTGATTTGATCAGACGAGCCGTCGCGATTCAAAGCGAGGTGGGAGGAAGACTGGCAGAACTCCTGGACAAAACCAACAGCACCCTGAGACAGCGCATAAAACTGGTCCGCCATGTTCGTGTTCTGACTAGCCAGAGCAGGCTCACCGGTATTATCGTAGGCGCTTTGCCTCTGATACTGGCTACGGTGCTCAATTATTTAAATCCGGGATATCTAGATCCTCTCTTCAACAAGGAGATAGGAAAACTATTGCTCTTGTTCGCGCTGGGGCTGCAAGTTGTCGGGGTTATAATCATGCGCAAACTTTCAACGGTGAAAGTATGAAATTTGTTGGGACCAGGTCAGAAGAGTAAAGGAGGATAGAGGATGCCACTGGCTCTGCAACAATTGAATATCTGGCAGTATCCCGAACTTTTGCTCGCCTTTGTTCTGGGCTTGTTCGTGCTGGTTAAAAACAATAGCCCACGCAAAAGCAATCCCTTGCCTCTCTGGCTGACAAGCCCGGCTCTTGCTCTTCTCTCTCGATTTCCGGAAGGCTACAGACGTTGGCTCAGTAGAATGCAACTCTGGTCCGGATGGAGATCAAATACCGCTTATGGTGCTCTTGCTGCAGCCAAAGTTTATCCGGTACTGGCAAGCCTTCTCCTGGGACTGATTGTTCCGGTCTGGCTCTCGGTTCTGCTTGCCATACCAACTTTCTTTATCGCCGATGCCGTCCTCTTTGTTATGTCGAAAAAACGCAAAGAGCGTATCAAGCAAAGCCTGCCCCAGGCCCTGGACCTCATGGTCCTCTGCGTAGACGCCGGTCTGGGACTGGATGCCACCATAAGTAGAATCGCATCCGAAAAATCTGCGGTCAGACATGAACTCAACGACGAACTTATGATTCTCGGCAGAGACATCCTATTGGGAATGGAGAGAGAGAAAGCCTATCAGGATCTGTACTTGAGAACAGGAGTCGAGGAGCTAAAATCTCTTGGCGCTTCCTTAAATCAAGCGGCTCAACTTGGTATCAGCGTCTCAAAAATTCTTCGTGGTCAAAGTGAGTTTTTGCGCTCTAAACTAAGCCAGAAAGCGGAAGAGAAAGCAGCCAAGCTTCCCATTTATATGGCATTTCCTCTCTGGTTTTGTATAATGCCAGCGTTGATGGTTATTGTTCTGGCTCCGTCGTTCATAACCTTCTTCGATTACATAAAACCATTGATGATGAAGTAGCGTCGGTTCAGGGGAAAACTCTTGAAAATCACGGTCAACAAAGACAGCTCGGTTCCATTAAGAGATCAGATAATCGAGCAGATATCCTTACAGGTTGCCTCGGGTCTGCTCGAAAGCGAAACAAAATTGCCCAGCATAAGAGCACTGGCAGGGCGGCTTGACATCCACTACAGCACTGTCACCGCGGCCTACAACCACCTGGCCGATGTAGGACTTCTGGAGATTCGCCAGGGCTCCGGAGTAAGAGTGGCAAAAGTAGGAAAGTCCCGAGAGAAAGCCCAGGATCTTGAGTCTTTGATCATGGATTTCCTGGTTAATTGTTGTGAGGCCGGATACAGCTTCGAAGAGGTGGCAAGCACAGCCGCCAAGATTACGGATAGAGAGAAGGTTGAAAAAATTCTCGCCGTAGACAGGAACGAAGATTTCCATTCGGTGATATCCACCGAACTTACCCCGCATTTCGACATTCCGGTGGAAGTAATCACCACGGACCATCTCCTGGAGAATCCTTCCCTTGCTGATAAGGCGTTGGTTATCACAAGCCTCTACCATATCTTCGCTTTCCAAAATTCGATCAAAGACAGGACCCGCCTGGTGCCCTGCAACATAGAACCAGCAAGATTGGAGATGGAACAGGTAGATGCCATGCGTTCCGGAACAATTTTACTCCTGGTTTCGGTCAGTGAAACCCTGATGAATATGGCCACTAAACTGGTGGCGGCCCATCGCGGAGAAGAGGTGGCGGTGAGACAGGTGCTTCTCACTGACGAGAAAGAGCTGAAATATATGATCGACTACGCCGACTTGATTCTATGCGATAGTCCCAGCGAAAAGAAAATGAAAGAGTTGGTGGAAGCCCCAAAGAAACTCTCCTGTTTCAAACTCTATTCACCATCCACGATATCACTTATTCAAGACCGACTGAAGAAGTGGGGTTAGGGTCCTGAGCACCGTTTACTTTCTCGGTACAACACCAAGGCCCGGTAACTCTTCATTAATCAACAAATATCCGTCTTCATATCTTGCGCCCACAAAAGGATCGTCGGCAAGGAGTAAATGCCCATCCAGATCCAGATGATCGCACAAAGCGGACAGATGACTGGCGGCCGTCACGCCCAGGGAAGATTCAATCATACAGCCGAACATCACTTTCAAGGAATGTGCCCGAGCGGTCTCTATAACCCTCATCGCTTCCCTGATTCCACCGGTTTTCGCCAATTTGACCACAACTCCGTCCAAAACCGGAGCATATCTGGCCACATCTCTCGCCACCAGTATCGATTCATCCCCATAAACCGGCAGAACGCATCCGGCTTTTAAAACTTGCCAATCAGACATGGGAGCATACTTGGGAAGGGGCTGCTCGATAAATTCGACCCCGTTCTCCTTGAGAAACTCAGCCATGGTAAGAGCTTTTTTCACAGTCCAGGCGCCGTTGGCATCTACTCTCAGGGGAATATCCGGCGCTACTTTGCGAACAGTGTTGATAATTTCGTGGTCAAAATCGGTCCCTTGTTTAACCTTAAGATGCTTGTATCCAGCCTCCACTGCCTCTTTGACCTTCATCTCCACCGTGTCGGGAGAATCGATACCTATGGTGAAATCAGTGATCGGGACAGGTAAATCTTTTAACCCCAAAACATCCCTTACCGGTACTCCCAGAGCCTTGCCGATTAAATCTTGAAAAGCCATTTCTACGGCTGCCTTGGCCGAGCGATTTCCGCTCACGTCTTTTTCAAGCCGTCGCATGACTACTTCCACCGCGAATGGGTCTTCTCCCAGAAAGTCGGTGTCTGACCATCTTTTAAATAGAGAAGCCACCGTCTCAGGGGTTTCATCGTGATAGGAGGTTGGAGATGCTTCTCCCAGCCCCACTAAGCCTTTCCAGCTCAAACGCACCAAAAGGTTTGAAGAAGTGGAGGAAGTCCCGTAGGAAATTCCGAAGGGATGCGCAGTGGTCAGCATCAAAGGCTCGTAAGAGAGCGAGATTTTCTCTGTCCTGGTCGCAGATCCGGTCATGGCAAACTCCTAATGAACATTAACTAAGGCACAAAACTCCTCGATCGCATCGAATAGTTTTCCGGCGCCGAAACGAACCGGATCGGTAACCGGCATTTTGGTAAGACTGGCATAACGCTCCAAAAGTTGATGAGCTTCTTCTTCTTTCAATTTGCTGGTGTCTATGGCCATACCGACCACTTTCGAGGGGCGAATGAAGCCAGCCAGCTTCTCGTAGGACTCTATAAGAGAAGAGACCGGCGGAATCTCCATATCCAGATCACCGACCTTGGTTTTTCCGGCCCTGTGGCAGAGAATCATGCAACGGGGAGCGGCTCCATGCAACAAAGAAAGTGTCACCGGCGAGTAGCCTGGATGACAGATAGAACCCTGCCCTTCCACAAAGACATAGTCGGAATCTTCAGCGCCTTTGAGAACCAGGTCTTCAACCACACCGGCCATGAAATCCCCTATTACCCTGTCTATTGCCACTCCCAGACCATCGATCATAATCCCGGTCTGCCCGGTTGCCACAAACCTGGCCTTCTTGCCACGCTTTAGCGCTTCGGTCCGGAGTTCCAGAGAGGTGGTCATTTTACCCACCGAGCAATCCGTGCCCACAGTCAGCACTGTGTTAGCGTTTACCAGAGCAGCCCGCCCCGTACCCACTTCAAAATAGTCAGGCGGATCCCGCAAGTCAATCAGGGAGCGACCGTTCTCCCTGGCCACCGAAACAAATTGTTCGTCTGCATTTAGGAAATCATGGAGCCCGTTAATGACATCGATACCGTTCTTCAGAGCTTTGACGATATCCTTTCTCCACCTATCCGGCAGCTTGCCTCCGGTGAAGGCGCAACCAAGCAACATCGCATCAGCTCCCAGGGAGAAGGTCTCTTCGATGCTTCCTAAAATCGGAATATCTCCGCCCACACCTGAAACTTCTGAAGCAGTCTTTCCGGCATGGTCCACGTCAACGATGGCCAGACAGGAGTCGGTGCGATATCTCATCACCCCCTCAGCGGTCTTGGCATGACCGCCGGAAAGCTCTCCCTGGGCGTATAAAATCAATTTTTGGTCTGGATTTATATTCATTAAATTCTCACGACACTTTTCTCACGGGCAATAAAAGATAAATTTGTAAAGGTAAATAAGGGAAAAAAACCCGATAATGCATACCGAGTTTGTAACATAGAATTATATATCTGATCTAACGATATAACCTTTAATATTGACATCGCCAGGAGCGCTCAGACACGCTAATATTTAGTCAGTTAAGAAAGCTCACCTATTGAGATCGTTATTCGATCAACGTACAACGTACGACGTACTTACTAGAAACCCAATCCCCAGTCAGGTAAATATGACCGAAGAAGATAAGGGCCAAGATCCCAACAAAGAGAACGACCCTCCTAAAGATAATAAGAACGCCATGAAGGCTTTCTACCGCGCCATGTACGCGGGAGCCGATCCGGATCCGGATGATTACGGCATCAAGGTGGAGAAAGAGGAAGGCTCTGGCCGGGATTCGGTTAGCAGCGCCGAGCTTGCTCGCATGCAGCAGGAGCTGGATGAAATGGAGAAACGCTGCCAGGAGGCGGAAAATCTCTACAAAAGAATGGCTGCGGACTTTGAGAACTACAGAAAACGCATGGCCAAAGAGAAGGAAGAATTTGCCGCTGTCGGTATTCAGAAAGCCATTGAGGCGATGCTACCGGCTCTGGATGACATGGACCTGGCGGTCAACAAGTTGAACGCGGAGATGGAGACCAAGAGCATCTTAGAAAGCCTGGAGATGGTCTACAAGAGATTCGCCCGATGCCTGGAGCAGATTGGCATCAAGCAGCTCGACGCCATCGGCGAGCAATTCGACCCAAGATTGCATGAACCGATGCAGCAAGTTGTGGACAATAGCGTGCCGGAAGGTTCGGTTGTTTTTCAACTTCGTCCAGGTTATCAATTCAACGACAAAATCCTCAGACCTTCTCTGGTAAACGTTGCCACCGGAGGTAGTGAACCTGAGCCAGCTGCACCCGCAGAAGAGGAAGAAGAGGAGATCGTCGAAGAGATCATCATCGAAGAAGAGATTGTTGAAGAGGAAGTTCCGGAAGAAGAAGCGGAACAATCCCAGGAGACCTCGGTCGAAGAAAGAGTGGAAGAGCAAGCCAACCAAGCCAACATTAATGAGTCAGATGATTCAGCTAACAATCAGGATCTTGCATCTACTCAGGATATTCCCAACCTCGAAATTCAAGAGAAGTTGAAAGAAGCTCAAAAAGAAGAGTCCGAGAGTCAAAAGTAACATCTCTACCTACAAATTGGTAAGGTAGCTCGACCGAACCGGGACCTATCCAAAACAGCGAGTTAGATAGCCTATGAGCGGTGACAGGATAATAGGAATAGATCTGGGAACTACCCATTCTTGCGTGGCTATCATGGAAGGTGGCTCTCCCACCATAATTGAAAACGCCGAAGGTCATAGAACGACACCTTCGGTTATAGCCATGACCAGAAATGGCGAGAGACTGGTGGGTCAGGTTGCCAAAAGACAGGCTGTCACGAATCCAAACCGCACAATCCAATCCATAAAACGAGAGATGGGAACGAACTATAGGGTTACGGTGGATGATGTAAGCCACAGTCCCGAACAGATTTCAGCCATGATTATTCAAAAGCTGAAAAATGACGCTGAAGCGTATCTCGGAGAACGGGTTTCCAGAGCGGTTATCACAGTGCCGGCCTACTTCAACGATGCCCAACGTCAGTCAACCAGAGATGCCGGACAGATTGCCGGCCTTGAGGTATTGCGCATCATCAATGAGCCCACCGCCAGCGCTCTTGCTTACGGTCTGGACAAGCTCGATGATCAGTCCACGATTCTGGTCTTCGACCTTGGTGGCGGCACCTTCGATGTGAGCATTCTCGAGATCACTGAAGGCGTATTCGAAGTCAAGGCAACTTCAGGCAACAACCGATTGGGCGGCGATGATTTTGACCAGAAGATTATAGATTGGTTGATAGAAGAGTTTAAAAAACAGACTGAGATAGACCTATCAAACGATTTGATGGCTATCCAGAGGTTGAAAGAGACTGCGGAGAAAACCAAGATAGAGCTGTCGTCGGCCATGGTGTCGGACATTCATCTTCCTTTTCTGACTGCCAACGAGACCGGTCCCCTGCATCTGGAAACCCAGTTGTCGAGATCCGAATTCAACGAATTGACCGCGGACCTGGTGGAGTCGTGC
This sequence comes from bacterium, assembly GCA_030431355.1. The sequence continues at coordinate 9,447 of JAUIJG010000056.1, read as the reverse complement.
ATTGGACCGGTACAACAAGCGCTGGAAGACTCCCAGCTCAGTCCCGACAACATCGAAAGCATTATTCTTGTTGGCGGTTCCACAAGAATCCCCGCAGTCCAGGATATGATCCGACGCTTCTTCAACAAAGAGCCTTCAAAATCGGTCAATCCTGACGAAGCAGTGGCACTAGGAGCCGCTATCCAGGCTTCTATCCTGGCCGGTAATCTCCAGGATGTTCTTCTCCTGGATGTGATCCCGCTGTCTCTGGGAATCGAGACTGCCGGAAATCTCTTTACCAAAATCATCGAGCGCAATACGACCATTCCAACCAGTCGTACCACCATATTCACCACCAATGAAGACAGACAAACTTCTGTGGAAGTGCATGTTCTTCAGGGGGAAAGAGATATGGTAACGGACAATAAGTCCCTTGCCAAGTTTTATTTGACGGGGATTCCACCTGCACCACGGGGAGTACCAAAGATCGAAGTAACCTTCGACATAGACGCGGACGGTATTGTCCACTGTAGTGCCAGGGACCACGGCTCCGGCATACGTCACTCGATCACGATTCAACGTACAACTGGATTGAGCCCCGAAGAGGTTGAAGACCTCAAGCGGGAAGCAGAAGAATACGCGGAGCAAGATAGAGCGCAGAGAGAAAAAATTTCGGAGCGGATCAAAGCCGAAGGCCTGGTTGCCGACGCGGACAGAACAATCCAGAAGTATGGAGATACCGTGGAGAGTTCGGTGGTAGACAAAGTAGTGAGAGCGGTGGAAGCGGTAAAAGAAGCTCTGAGCTCAGAGAATGGCGCCGACCTCAGCTCTTACATCGGCGGTCTGGATGTAGCTCTTCTCGACATGGGTAGAGCAATTCATACGGGCTCCAAACGAACAACAACAAAACAACCTCCTAAAAAGACCGACCCACCAACATTCAGAGAGTCCGGTCCTATCGAGTTAGGAGAAGGCGATCAAACGCCGCAGCTTGATGAAGAACCGCAGAAGAAGGAAACCCCGGAAGATAATTGATAAAGATGTCTAAACAAGATTACTACGAAATCATCGGAGTAGCCAAAGGTGCCAGCGCGGAAGAGATAAAAAAAGCTTTCCGAAAGAAGGCTCGCGAACTCCATCCGGACAACAAGGATAGCGGCGACGAACAAGCATTCAAAGAGCTGGCGGAAGCTTACGAAGTTCTCTCCGACGAACATAAGCGGGCAGCTTATGACCGCTATGGTCACGAAGGAGTAAAAGGAGCCACGAGAGGTTTCGACGATGTGGACTTCAGCTCCTTTTCCGGATTCAGCATGGATGACATTTTAGAGTCACTCTTTGGTGGCGGTTTTAGAACCTCCGGTGGTTTCGGAAGGTCCCAGGGCCCCAGCCACGGTGCGCACCTGAAGTATGACCTTGAGATAGATTTTCTGGAAGCTGTTTTCGGCTGCACCAAAAAGATTACCGTCAACAGATTGGAAGACTGCGAATCCTGCGAAGGTAGCGGTGGTGCTCCTGGAAGCAAAATCACCACATGTGAAACCTGTGGAGGAATGGGACAGGTTAAAGAGCTGGTTAATATGCTTTTCGTCCAGACCTATCAGGTAACCACCTGCCCGAAATGCTCAGGTCGCGGCAAACAGGTGGAAAAACCTTGCAGAGACTGTAAAGGACAGGGGCTTCATAGAAAGAAAGAAGACTTCGATCTGAAGGTGCCAAGCGGTATCGATGATGGGGCGAGAATGCGTCTCACCGGCGCCGGAGACAAAGGCGCTCAGGGCGGTGGCTTCGGCGACCTGTTTATCATTGTCCACGTGAAACAGCATAAAGATTTCATCAGAGAAGGGAACACCATCCACCTTAAACAGCCTGTTTCCTTCTCCATGGCCGCGCTGGGTGGAGAACTGATGGTACCGACGGTGGAAGGCTCAAAAGTGCTTAAGATACCGAAAGGGATCCAGAGCGGTACAAAATTGATCATGAAGGATATGGGTGTGCCTATTCTCAACTATCCCAATAGAAGAGGCGATCAGGTGGTTCATATCAATCTGGACACGCCCCAGAAACTCTCCAGAGAAGAGAAAGAACTCTTCGAAAAGTTAGCCGAAATTCGAGGAGAGAGGCTCGACTTAGACAAAGAGCAAAAAGAAGAAGTCAAAAAAGCTAAAGAAGCAAAAGAGTCAGGAGCCCACAAAAAAACTGAAAACGAGTCTTCATCTGAGAAATCAGCTTCTGAAGCAAACAAGAAAAACGGCTCTGGCACTTCAAAAAAAGAGAAAAAAAAAGAAGAAAAGAATGACACCTTCTTAGATAAAATTGTCGATGCTTTCAGGCCCAAGGAAGAATAGAAAAAATCCACTCTTTCAAGCTACGGGCGATAAGATTGGATATCATTGAATACTATGATCAGGAAATCCACCGGCAGAGTAAAACAATCGAGCAGTCGGCAGAGCTGGCGCCAGAAAAGAGCCATGGCTGCAATATGTTCCCTTGTTGGGGTTTTGCTGTTTTCAATTCTAATTTTTTCAGATCCTGCCTATGCCACCAGATTGCCGGAAGGCATGAAAGAACTGATAAAAAAAACCATGCCAGAGTATCGAGTTCGCCTGGACGGAGTCCTCCAGGGTAAAGACAATTCTCTCTTTGTACCGGTGATTCCTGCTAAAGAGATCAAATTGACCACCCCAGTGCAGTTACTCAGCAGAGTGCCTGCGGATAATCCTAGAATTCTTATTTTCAACAATAAGTGGGTGTTCATCAAATTGCAAAACCAGGATGAGAAGCAGGTATTGTCTCTCCCCAAAGGAACGCCGGAAGATTTCAAAAAGAAGCTGCTCCAGGGTCACCTGCCTGAAGACTTGATAGTCCCTGACAAAATGGCTGCCAGTGAGGATCTAAAGGGACTTATCGGCGAGCTGGACATAGAAGTTCTGAAAGAAAAAACCGCTTCCGCCACCGGGACCGGTGTAGCAGGTGAAGGAGAAGAACATAGAGGCACAGAAGAAGGTCACGGCGACCCGGGAGAAAAGCAAGGTGCGGAGACAGTAGAACAGAAGCAAGAGAGAAGACCAGGGACTCTCGTTCTTACCTCGCCTGCCACAGGAAAAATAATCGCCCTGGGGGAAGGCGACGAAAAGAATGTCGAATTGCAGATAGACGGCACTCCAGCCGGGATGACATTCTGCAACGATAAACTCTATGTCTGCGACCAGACCAAAAATAGAGTGCTTGTCATAGACCCATCCAGCACCAAGATCGTGGATCAAATCGCCCTCAAACCGGGCACCAGCCCTAAAGGCATTGCAAGTCTGCCGAAGAGCAAGTATTTGTATGTATCGGAAACAGCTCAAAACTACGTTTCCGTAGTAGAGTTGACGACCAAAAAAATATTGATGAGAACCAAGGTCAGACCGGGCCCGACAAAAATAGCAATCACTCCAAACGGTTACATGCTTCTGGTTTTGAACGGACAGAGTGGCGAAGTGACTTTTATATCTACACTTAACCAGAAAGCGGTAGGTTATCTCAAAGTCGGTGAACTTCCTTCGGACATCATAATTTCCAACAATAGCAAAGCGGCCTTTGTCAGTAACAGAGCCTCCAACACTATCTCAATAATAGATATAACCCATCGTAAGTTGGCAAACACTATAAAAGTAGGTGAAGGTCCGACAGGTATCGCCTTGAGTCCTGATGAGAAGATGCTTTTCGTGGCCAACGCCCGGGACAACACGATTGTCGCGTATCACACCGGCAGCTACGAAAGAGCTAAGGACACTCAACTCCCCCTCGATGTGGAATTCCCCGGAAAAATTTTGTTTATACCCGGCACAAAAAAACTGCTTGTTACCAGTGCCGCCACTGATACGATCGGAATTTTAGATACAGAGTCCATGCAGTTTTCAGAGCAGCCGAGAGTGGGTTGCACTACAGATAATGTCATCTGGATAGAAAAGCCCGACATGTAAACATTTTTTTTCAGCCCTTGACGAAATCTCGACATCGTAGATAATGGTCCTATGCGTTTTATAACAACTACCAGCCGAACTACCACCACGACTTGCAACTAGCAAGCCGGCTGGCCATGACGCAAAACTTTTAGTTAGACTAAAATCCCTGAGATAAGACAAGCTCAATAGACTCATCCATGTGTCAGCCGTGCTCACCAGAGCATCGATTTCGCGCGACACGATGGAGAACCTAGACAATGAACATTCCAGGTAAAATAGAACCTCCCAGACAGGAGGAGAATGCTGTGGATTCAGATTCCAGGCATGAAAAACTCTACAGGCTAAGACATAGTCTTGCTCATATTATGGCCCAGGCTACAATTGAAAGATTCAGCGCTGACGGTGAGGTGCTATTGGGTGGAGGTCCACCGATAGACGACGGATTCTATTATGACTTTCAGCTTCCCCGACAGGTGAACGATGAAGATCTTCAATGGATAGAAGCCAGAATGAAGGAGATCGTCCGGGCCGGCTGTGAATTCAAAAGAAAAGAGGTAAGCCGCTCAGAAGCTGAAGAGATATTTTCCAGGCAGCCTTTCAAACTAGAATTGATCGAAGCGATAGTGGGAGGGAATCTGGACGACAACGGAAACTCGGTTCCTACAAAAGATGAACCTTCCTCCCTATCTGTGTTTTCACATTCCGATTTCATCGATCTTTGCAAAGGTCCCCATGTCTCTTGCTCGGATGAAATAGATCCCAACGCCCTGAAAGTACTCTCTGTAGCAGGAGCTTACTGGCGAGCAAATGAAAGGAATCCGATGTTGTCGAGAATTTACGCAACGGCCTGGGATTCGGAAGAAGAGCTTCATAGATACTTGAAAATCAGGGAAGAGAAGTTAAATCGAGATCACAGAAAACTGGGAAAAAAACTAGAGCTCTTCCACTTCGATGACTCCGCTCCCGGTATGCCCTATTGGCTTCCAAACGGGCTAATTGTCCTAAATGAACTAATCTCCTATTGGCGGAAAATGCATGATCAATATGGATATAAGGAGTTCTCCGGGCCCCTTCTCAACGACAAGAAACTCTGGGAGATTTCAGGACATTGGCAGCATTATAAGGAGAATATGTTTCTCGTTCCGGATGAAGAGAATGATGATATTGCATATGGTCTCAAACCGATGAATTGTCCCAATGCGATGGTTGTCTACAACTTAAAGTTGAAAAGTTATAGAGACTTGCCATTCAGGCTTTCAGACTGCGATCCGCTGCACAGAAATGAACGCTCCGGCACGATGCACGGACTCCTGCGCGTGCAGAAGTTTCAACAGGATGATGCTCATATTTTTCTGGAGCCTTCCCAGATAGAAGCTGAGTTCAAAGAGATTTTCAGGATAGCGGATCACTTCTACAAACTTTTTGATCTAAAGTACGAATACCGTCTCTCCGTGCGCCCTGACAAATTTGTCGGAGAAGTTGAAGAATGGGATCAAGCAGAGTCAATTCTAAAAGAGATTCTTGATCAACATTGCGGAGAAGCGAACTACAAAATAGCACCAGGAGAAGGTGCTTTCTACGGACCAAAGATCGACATAATGATGAGGGACTGCCTTGATAGAAGCTGGCAGATGGGAACAATTCAACTGGATTTCCAGTTGCCGCAGCGCTTCCAGTGCAAATATATCGACAAAGACGGAAATCGGAAAGTTCCGGTGGTTATCCACAGGGTTATCTATGGTTCCCTCGATAGATTCATTGGCATTCTCATTGAGCATACAGGGGGTAACTTGCCTCTATGGCTCGCACCGGAGCAAGTCAGAGTAATACCTATATCCGCCGACGATCAGGCTGATTATGCCAGGGATTTGATTGAGAGCTTCAGGTCTGCAAACCTGAGAGTAAGCCTGGACGATAGTCAAAAGAGCCTGAACAAAAGAATTCGAGAAGCTTCTATGATGCGAATACCATATTTGGTGATTGTGGGAGAGAAAGAGCGTTCTTCCGGTACACTCTCCTATCGCACTCGGGCTGGGGAAGAGGTCAAGAATATAAGCAAGTCGAAGTTCCTTGAACTTCTATTAGGGCAGCGACAAAATATGGAACTATAAAATGAGGGAGCAGAAAAATCTGCTCCCTCACCTGGTGAAACTCCAACTGGGGAGTCAAACTCAACTATTTGGCGCTAAGTGCGGCTTCTTCAACCTCAGTGACTTCAGCATTTTCAGAACTTTTAAGTACTTTCAGCGCTTGCTCATGCATCTCTTTGTTGTCTGTATGGACGCCTAAAAGGATCTTGCCTTCTTTGAGCTTGCCTTCGTAGATTTTGGCTTCGTACTCCGGTATTCCCATTCCGATCAAAGCGCCACTAACACCACCAACGGTGCCACCAATAGCCATGCCGCTTAGAGCGAACAAGATCGGTCCGGAGATAAGGAACGCTCCCATACCCGGAACCACCACCGATCCAAGTCCAGCCAACCATCCAAGAGCTCCTCCGAGGACGGCTCCGACTGAACCTCCGGTAACTGCACCCTCCGGTGCTTTACTATGCTTTTCGTGACCGAAGTCCTTTCGAGCTGTTTTGTCCGGCATAAGAAATGAAATTTCCTGAGCCATAAGACCGATATCTTTCAGTTCGGTCATCAGTCTTAATGCCTCTTCAGATTCAGGCACGACTGCTACAATTGCTTTTGACATAAAACTCTCCTTCTCATAAGTATAGTCCGCGCGGGATCTACAGCAGCTTGAAGGGACACCACAATGGTGCCCCTTCGGTAGCTTCTATCCGCAACAAGAATGATTCTCTTTCTTGTCGAAAAATTCGTCTACTTCTTTTTTAACTCTCTCTTTATCGTAGCCGTAGCGTTCTTTGATTTTTCCTTCCAAAACATCCCTACGTCCTTCGATTTCTTTGAGATCATCATCAGTGAGGTCTCCCCACTTCTCTTTGACTTTACCCATCAATTGATCCCATTTTCCTTCAATGATTTGCTTATTCATAATCCGTTCTCTCCTCAAAATAGCATTCGCTGACTTGCAGCACTCTATCTTCTTAGCTCGTCGGAACAATTCGATGCCTATTCTTCCGATTAAATTTATTGGAGCTAGTCACCTTCCTGAACTAATCCGATAAGCAATGCCCTCGCCCCACTCCATAGCATGAAAATTCCGGTCTAAGGAATTGCCCTCTAAAGATCGGCCGGCATCATTTGCATTGCAAAGTGCTAAATGGATAGTGAGGCGACACAGGAAACAGAGAGATGAAATACTTCGATTTAAAAGAACATAGAGAAAAAGCAGAAGGAATAGTCCGACCGGAACAGCTGTTTCACCTCTGGGACGGCATCAGCTACGCCTATGAAAGAGGCGAACTCTCCGAATTCGAATACAGAGAGATGAAGAAAACAATCTATCCTAAACTCAGAAGTCTCACTTCATTGAAATTGGCAGTTGAAGGATCCTTTGACAGAAACAAAAAAGCGAGCTAACAGAATTCAAAAGAACTCTTCAGCTTAGATCAACAATTATTCAATCATCCCGATGGTTTTGAGCCAGGTTTCCACCAGGGTCGGCCATCGGGTTATCGGGTGTTTGGTCGGTCTCAGACCGAATGCGTGTTTGCCATGGGCATATAAATGCATCTCGGTGGGAACCCCAGCTTTTCTGAGGGCGCGATAATAGACCAGGGAATGTTCCACAGGATCGACCGGATCATCCTGGGCTTGCAAAATAAAGGTAGGCGGAGTCTTAGAAGTCACCTTGACGTTGTAATTGAGTACAAATCGCTTCCGGTCGATCCACAAATGACCAGGATAAATTGGTACGGCAAAATCCGGTCTGCAACTAAGTTTGTCGGCGTCATCAACCGGTGAGTACAAACTCTTATCAAATAAAGTACTGGCAGCTGCCACCAAATGGCCACCAGCAGAGAACCCCAAAACACCAATCTTATCAGGATGTATTTTCCAGTCTTTGGCGTGCTTGCGCATCAGGCGAATCGCTCGCTGCGCGTCCTGAATAGCTACCGAAGACTTGGGATAAGAACCTTTATTGGGCACTCGATACTTGAGAAGAACCCCTGTCGCTCCTATGGAGTTAAGCCACTGACAAACTTCTGTTCCCTCAAGATCCATGGCCAGAATTTTATAACCCCCGCCGGGAAAAACAAGCACCGATACGCCGGTATTCTTCCCTTTAGGAGAATACACTGTGATAGTTGGCTTTGTGACATTGGTTACAGCAATCCAGGGTTTGCCTCCAACAGGCTTCTTAACTTCAGTAACTGTTTCAGCACCAACATTTGGTATCGCACTTGGTACTTTACCAGGCCAGACAGGAATCTGTTTATGTCCTGGAGATGGCTGCCAGGTCTTTGCTTGTGCCGGTTCGCAAAAATGCATGGTAGCCAATAAGAAGGCAATCAGCGCGGTAGACCGAGCGAAGTTAGAACCAGAAGATAATCTATTCATATACTCTCCTTTGAGAAGACGAGCGACAACAGACAGCCAGCAACAACTGTTCCAGGTGAGCCGGCTGGAGCAAGAAAAAAATCGACATTGTGGATGTTATCTCTAGCAAAGCACGAGAACATCCACAGGTTCTATCACGCTGTGATCATAGATTGTTAGATTGTGGTGAGGCTATGTAAATGACCAAAAGAGCCAACTAGACCTTTTGCTCTATACCCGCAGAGGAACCGCTTTGAGCTTTTATCTCTTGCTCTTCTTTTTTCAATTTAGGATCCAAAATGAAGGTACCGAAAGGATAAATAGCGGCGATGAAGACCTCAATATTTTTGCCCATGTTCCATCCAAGACTTGAAGCAGCTCGGGCAAGCGCAACACAATATAGGATAAACAAGAATCCATGAATACTGCCTGCAATGGTCACGGCTATGGGATATCCGGCAAAATATTTCAAAGGCATTGCCACAAACAACAGGACAAGAAAAGAAGTACCTTCTGCCATCCCTACTATGCGGAGTTGTTTAATAAGATTGTCCATGGCTCTCTATTTGCTCAATTCTCAGTGGAAGTCCCATAACCTGTCCAACGTCATCGGGTCAGGTTTTCAGGCAAAACTGTAACAGCCCTATCCGGCTGGCACATTAAGTCCAGACCAGAAAAGGCTTAAGCTTCATAAATTCAGACAATGAGGAGTAAAATGCTGTAATAACAATTAGAGCCCAATGAAGCACCTACCTTGTATTGGAACCAAACAGCTGGTCAATCTACAAAATCACAAGCACTATGCGAGATCCTTATAGACCCAATTCCCATGACTGTATATGCCTGGCTGAAAAAAGAGCCATCGAAATGCAATTGTTGTTCTGCGGAACGGAACATATGCTTTATGGAATCTGTTCCTCAGACGATCCGGTTATACAGGAATTTTTAGAAAGTACAAACTTGACTGCAACAAATCTTGGTAAAGATGAATTAATTTTTCAGTGAGACGCAGTTCAGACAGTGATGTCATAACTTTTTCCAGCTATTGCTTGATATAAATTGATAGT
>JAUIJG010000532.1 GCA_030431355.1 bacterium | reverse complement strand
AAGTGGCAATAGAAAAAGAGATTGAAGAATCGGTGTTGAACTCCGAAGAAGCAAGCTCTGTCCTCAAAGGATTAGCTGGAGCCCTGGACACCATACCTTTCGATGATCCTAAAGGTGCCAAAGCGGTCGTGGACCAGCTCGGCAAAGACCTGAATCTAAAAGGCAAAAAACTCTACTGGCCTGTAAGAGCAGCACTTTCCGGCAAGACCCAGGGTCCTGATCTTGGATCAATAATCTGCATTCTTGGCAAAGACAAAGTAGGATGTCGCCTGGAAGCCGCCATCGGCACGTGCAAAACAAAGTAAGCCCAGATTCGCCACCGCATAAAGAAAGCACTTTCCGGGATAAGCGAATCAAGCTTGACACCGTATATAGTTTATTAACCCCAGGTCAAATCGAGCGAAATTGAAGCATGTCAGAGATACAAGTTTTCAACACCTTGTCCAAACAGAAAGAGCCGTTTAAACCCATAAACGGCAACAAAGTGCATATGTACGCCTGCGGACCGACGGTATATGACATGAGTCACCTCGGTCACGCCCGCATGGCCATAGTATGGGATGTGGTGCAGAGATATTTGCGTTTCTCCGGTTTCGATGTGACGTACGTTCGCAATGTCACCGATGTAGACGACAAGATCATCAAAAGAGCGAAAGAGCTGGGCGTGCAACCAGATAAGGTGGCAAGAGAATACACTTACACCTTCTGGAACGACATGCACAGACTGAACGTTCAACCTCCGGATTTTGAGCCTCGTTGCACGGAATACATCTCCTTGATGATCGAATTCATTGAGGACTTAATCGAAAAGAAACATGCTTATGAAAGCGATGGGGATGTTTATTTCGATGTAAACTCATTCAAAGACTATGGAAAGCTGGGCAATAAAACTGTAGAAGACCTCCTGGTAGGTGCCCGGGAAGATCAGGTACGCTCCCAGGATTCTCTAAAAGAGAGAAAGAAAAGCCCCGTTGACTTCGCGCTCTGGAAAGGCGCGCCGGATACGGAACCAGGCTGGAGCAGCCCCTGGGGGCACGGCAGACCGGGATGGCACCTGGAATGCTCGACAATGATCAAACATGTTCTGGGAGAGACAATAGACATTCATGCCGGTGGAGAAGACCTGGTCTTCCCCCACCATGAAAATGAAATTGCTCAGTCAAACAGCCTGCATTCTAAGCCCCTGGCGAAGTACTGGCTGCACAATAGCTTCGTGAAAGTGAATGCCGAAAAGATGTCCAAATCCCTGGGCAACTTCTCGACCATAGATGGACTATTGGGCAGTTTCTCTGCTGACACGATTAGATTGTTCATCCTCCAGACCCATTATCGGCACCCGATAGACTTTTCAATCGATAGCCTGAAAGGTGCCGCTTCTGCCATGGGAAGACTCCTCAGGGCTTCAAGTTATGCCCCGCAAGAAGATGCTGAAAATCAGCAAAAGAACGGAATTCCGGAGGCACTATCGGCTCCTATCTTCGGAGACAAAATGCTGGAATGCTCCCCCCATGTCACAGCCGATAAAATGGAGCAATTGGACAAAGAGCAGGATGAAGTGACAAAAGCCTTTAGAAAAGAGTTTGTTGATGCCATGAACAATGACTTCAACACCGCTGCGGCCATTTCAAGCCTGTTTCAGTTGGCCGAAAAAATCTTCCAGCTCAAGGATGATGATGAAAAGAAAAAGTCCTACGCGCAGATCCTCAGGGATCACGCCAGAGTGCTTGGGTTGATAATGGAAGATCACAGACACTTCCTCGACGCCAAAACTAGCGGCAAAGTGGTGGACCTTGTCCTCAGCTTGAGAGACAGAGCCAGGACGAACAAAGACTACCAGGCTTCCGATCTGATCCGTGACGAGTTGGGCAATCTTGGAATATCGGTTATGGACTCGAAAGATGGAGCTTCCTGGGAGAGATCGTGAATCGGTTAGAGTCGCTCAGGGAATAATAAAAAGGAAGCACAAGAGATGATTCAGAATCTTCTCTTCTTCCCTTACCACATCCCAAATGCAGCTGACGTGAGTCAATCCGGCTACTTCAATGTACGAATCAAGGCCCGAAAAATTCGTGGAGGCAAACCCCTCCCCAATGGTGGCAAAACCTGCGCAAAGTAGATTGTCCGGCATATCCAGGGGAAGAGGTAATCAGGCCAGCACCCTGGTTCTGATTACGGCCATGACCCTTGGCATTATCCTGCTCTTGCTGCTTTTCGGTCTCGGATATGTGAGGCTACTGGGCACCCACTCCGAGCAAAAAACTGCGATTCAAGCCGCCTCTCTGGCTGCCGCCAGGGACATAAGCAGAATCGTGATCAACACCAACGACTTCGGCTATGTCGGACTATCAGACTCAGCCCCGGACGGTTCTGCCACCCAGGCGGCGGACAACTATTTCACCTGTGTTCATGGAATAAATACCCTCATCGGCACCAGTCTGCTGGATTACATTATCGGGGACTCATTAGGTCAGTCGGAGATCAAACAGCTGGCAGAAGCTGATCTAATGAGAGCAAGAACGGCAGCCGATGCTCTTGTTTCCACCATCAATGGAGCCATCGCTCCAGGAGGATCAGCCCGGGACAAAGACGGAAATCTGGTCGAACCCTATAAATCGGCTGAAGCTGCTTACAAAGCCAACCAGATAAGACTATCAGGAGCCTCCAGCTATCGAGTCGGCTCCCTGAACTTGAGCCTGGGAGCTATATCCGGAGGAGGCGCAACCAGCATCGAGACCCCCCGGGGATGGAACGGCAACTTCGGCTCGGACTTGGTGATAAACGGAAAGTACAAAAGCTATGTGCCGGTCCAATATGACGGCAAAACCTGGGTCTTTGCCGGCATTGGAGAATCAGTCAAACTCATAGACACCGATGTATGGGTTGAATCTGAATCCGGTCTACCCTATCAATTCCCCACCGTCATAAAGGCAGAAGCGATTCAAAACCTCACAGCAAATGGACAAGCCACAGCGATGAAGTCCACCGCCTGCGCCGAGCCGGCCAGCGTCTCCAGCAGCTGCCGTTGCTCCGGCGAGCCGGCCGTCGGCAGCAGCAGCTCGGCCATGCCGATGATGCCGTTCATCGGCGTGCGGATCTCGT